>JAABTA010000206.1 GCA_011390075.1 Helicobacteraceae bacterium
TTATTATCCAGATTGCCGAACTTGTAAAGAACAAAGATATCGAAGGCATCTCAGAGGTAAGAGATGAATCAGACAGAGAGGGCATGAGAGTTGTTATTGAACTTAAGCGTGATGCTATGAGCGATATTGTTCTTAATAACCTCTATAAATCCACAAGTTTAGAGATGACTTTTGGGATTATCCTTCTAGCTATTAACAACCAAGAGCCAAAGATTATGAGCCTCCCTGAGATCTTAACTATCTTTCTAGCTCATAGAAAAACCGTTGTCATTAGAAGAACCATTTTTGAACTTGAAAAGGCCAAAAAGAGAGCCCATATTCTAGAGGGTCTCAGAATTGCCCTAGACAATATTGATGAGATAGTGGCCCTCATCCGTGCTAGTGCAGACACGCAAGAAGCTAAAGACTCTCTCATGGAGAGATTTGAGCTAAGCGATATTCAATCTCAAGCAATCCTTGACATGAGACTTCAAAGACTCACAGGATTAGAGAGAGGAAAAATCGAAGCAGAGTACCAAGAGCTTATGGAGATTATCGAAAGACTCACAGCTATCTTAAAATCAGACGAGTTACTCAACGAAGAGATAAAAAAAGAGTTTGTGGCTATTAAAGAGAAATATAGCAGCACAAGAGAAACCGTTATTGAAGATGACTATGATGATATCGATATTGAAGATTTAATTCCAAATGAACCAATGGTTGTCACCATTACTCACAGAGGCTACATTAAAAGAGTGCCTCTAAAAACTTACGAAAAACAAAACAGAGGGGGCAAAGGCAAAACCGCTGTCACTACCTATGATGATGACTTTATAGAGAGCTTTTTTGTAGCAGACACCCACAATACTCTGCTCTTTGTCACCGACAGAGGACAGCTTCATTGGCTTAAAGTCTATAGAATCCCAGAAGCAGGCAGAAACGCCAAAGGCAAAGCGGTGGTGAATTTAGTCAAACTAGAGCCAGAGGAGAGAATTCAGTCCATCATTCCAACCACAGATTTTGATGAGAATAAATCCCTTGCCTTCTTTACAAGAAACGGACTGATTAAAAGAACCAATCTTAAAGAGTACTCCAACATTAGAACCGTAGGTGTCAAAGCCATTAATCTTGATGATGACGATGAGATTGTCACTGTAAAAATTGTTGATGAGACAAAGCAGGAATTTTTTGTGCTCACCAAAAAGGGAATGTGTATTCGTTTTCCTATTGAGAGTGTACGAGAGATTGGCAGAACCGCCCGAGGAGTCACGGCCATTAAGTTTAAAATTGGTGGAGACTATGTAGTAGGCGCCGAAGTAATCGCCGATCCACTAGAAGAGATCTTAACCGTTGGAGAAAAAGGTATTGGCAAGAGAACCGAGGTAGAGGAGTACCGACTTCAAAGTAGAGCAGGAAAAGGTGTGATTGCTATGAAGATCTCTGCAAAAACTGGAGATTTAGTAGGTGTAGTCATGACCCACGAAGACAAAGATCTTATGTGCCTTACCTCCACTGGCAAAATGGTGAGAACCAATATGGAGTCCATTAGAAAAGCTGGAAGGAATACAAGTGGTGTCAAAATTGTCAATGTTGGCACCGACAAAGTAGTGGCAATCTCTAGCTGCCCTAAAGCTGACGAAGAGGAGCTAGAACCAACCCTTATCGATGGCGAAACTCCTCTGAGCGAAGCCCAAGAAAAGCCAGAAATTGCTCCAAATCTTCTAGACAAAGACAATAAAAACAAATAACGCTTCTCAAAGAGGGGCTTTCCCCCTCTTTTTTTCTGTTGGTAATTTTTTTGGAACACCCATTGCTTTAATCTCCTAACGAATCAAATTAAGGAGATTAGCGATGAAGCTAAAGAGAATTTTAGCCGTGCTGATTGCATTAGGACTAAGCTTTGGATCAACATTTCTGTTTGCAGCAGAGGGCGAAGACTATGTAATCGAAGAGGCTGCCACAGAGGTGATTGAGGAAGTTCCAATGGGAGCTAATAGTGGCTCAAGCATGCAGCAAAATGCTGCAGATACTGATGAGTTTGTTATTCCTAATAATCCTGTTTTAAAAAGAACCAATATTATTACCATTCGAGCTATCGGTATGGGCGTAGCACCTGAAAGCACTATCTCTCCTGCGCAAGCTTTAGTGCTAGCCAAAAGAGCAGCCATTGCCGACGCCTATAGACAGCTTGGTGAGAAGATGTATGGTATCAGAATCAATGCAAAAGATACAGTTAAAGACGCTGTTATCAAAAGCTCTCAAATTAGAACACAAGTCAATGGTCTTATCAGAAATGCAGAAATTATGGAAACTGTATATCAAGACGGTCTTTGTCAAGTGGAGATGGAGCTAAAACTTGACGGTAGAAGATGGTACAGAGTCCTTTCTGGCTATTAAAAAACGCTAACTAACTAGTCCTTATTAAAACTAAGACCCAGAGCTTATATCGAGCTTTGGGTTTTTTTATGCTTTTTCGAAAAGATGCAATTAAGTTGCATTATCATATAATTTCTTATGGAACATTTTTTAATTAAAGAAACATTTAAAAAAAGCGGTATTAAATATAGCCAAAAAAAGGCAAGACTTTTTTCTAAGATCTTGGATCTAGAGGGTAGCTTTGATGTGGCTAGTCTTTATGAAACCATCAAAGATGAAGTGGCACTAGATAGAGCCACCGTCTATCGAACCATTACCCAATTTAGAGAGAAAAAACTCATTAGAGAAGTGAGCCATATTGATGGTAAGCAGTTCTATGAAAATAGACTCAGCACTATCCAC
>JAABTA010000207.1 GCA_011390075.1 Helicobacteraceae bacterium
ATGGTTGGGATGATGATGGAATTTTCAACTTTGAAGGCGGATGCTACGCAAAAACAATCAACCTTGATAAAAACAGCGAACCCGAAATTTATGCTGCAATTAGAAAAGGAGCACTTTTAGAAAATGTTGGTATTGATAGTGAAGGCAATGTCGATTTTGATGATGACAGCAAAACAGAGAACACAAGAGTCTCTTACCCTATCTTTCATATAAAAAATCATGATCCTAGCCTTAAAGGGGGTCATCCTGATAAGATAATCTTTCTTACCTATGATGCTTTTGGTGTTCTACCTCCAGTTGCTAAGTTGACAAAAGAACAAGCAATGTACTATTTTTTGAGTGGGTACACCGCCAAAGTAGCAGGGACCGAGCGAGGGATTAAAGATCCAAAAGTTACTTTTTCTGCCTGTTTTGGAGAGGCCTTTATGAGTCTTCATCCAACAGAGTATGCAAAACTTTTAGGTGAAAAGATTGATACCCATAGCTCGGATGTCTACCTTGTGAATACAGGTATCACAGGTGGTCCTTACGGCAATGGTGGTAGAAGAATGAGTATTAAATCTACAAGAAGTTGTATTGATGCAATCTTAGATGGAAGCATAAAAGAGGCAGGTTTTGTCAAGATGCCTTTTTTTAATATTGAAGTCCCAGAGGAGCTTCCAGGGGTGCCAACAGAACTGCTCAACCCAAGAAACGCATGGGAAGATAAAGGGGCGTATGACACCCAAGCCAAACATTTAGCAGAGCTTTTTGTAGATAACTTTACAAAGTTTATCACAACCGAATCTGATTTTTCAGGTGCGGGTCCAACTCTGTAGTGATTTGATGAGGAGTTCGCTCCTCATCCACTTTTGAAACATAGATGATACAATACATAACAGCCACAGGGACAGATGTAGGCAAAACCTACATCACCTTAGAACTTCTCAAAGAGTACGCAAAAAGAGGTCTTAAAGTAGCAGCAATCAAACCTATAGAGACAGGTGTTGTAACTTTGCCTATTGATGGTACTAAGCTACTAGATTTAACAAAAAAACTCAATCCTTTGCTAGAGTCCATTACTATTGAAGATGTTGTTCCGCTCCAGTATAAACTTCCTGCTGCTCCATTTGTTGCCAAGGGTGATGCCTTGATTGATTATGGGCTCATCTTGCAAAAAATTGAAAAGCTCTATGGGTTGTGCGATGTTTTAATAATCGAGGGAGCAGGAGGCGCTTTTGTGCCTATAGATGAGACAAATGATATGACTTATTTTTGCCATATTGCCGATGAGACTCTTCTTATCACAAGGGATAAACTTGGCACAATAAGTGATACACGAGCGTATAGCAAACTGCTTACAGCTCAGAATATCTCTCATAAGATCTTTGTTAATTTACGAGAGGAGCAAGCGTTTAACCTTATAACAAAAAAATATTTTGATACTTTTAAAGATCTCTACTATTTTCCAAAAGATCTTTATAAAATGTAGCTAAAAGTTTTTTTCTAAATCGTAGAGTTCGTAGCGAATATGTTTGAATTTGTGTGCCTCTTTTGGATCTATCAGTTTAAAAGACTCCTCTAAACTCCTAGCACTCTCTTGAGATCTTTTAAAGTTGGCGAGAATAACGGAGGCAATATCAGATCGCGCAAACTCACTCTCGGTATTCTCTTTGAGCACATCACCGATAATATCTCGTGTTTGAAGGTATTGTGTGTAGTCTTGAACTCGGCTAAGGTGCCGTAAATCTTTGAGTTTTTTTGAAATTTCTTTGTTATTGTAGATAAAACGGGAGATATCTTCTAAAACTCGTATGCCTTCTCTTAGGCGGTTTAAACACGCATCAACAAGTCTAAAGACCTCTCTTTGGGAGAGATCTTTATCTGTTTTATTCGTCACGACCAAATATGCCCAAGATTTGTAGGAGTGATACAAATAGGTTGAGAAAGTCGAGGTAGAGCGCAGCTGCAGCTGTGATTGGAGAGCTGTAGTTTCCTCTTATGATATTTTGAGTATCGTACAAAATAAAGAAAGAGAATAAAATAGAGCTAGCTCCTGCAACAAGTAGTTGAAACATGGTGCTCTGCATGAAAATGTTGACAACCCCGCCAACAATAATAACAATAAGGCCAATAAAAAGCATTTTTCCCATTGTTGTGAAGTCTCTGCTTGTGCTCATAGCAAAAAAGCTAAGCCCACCAAAAGCTGCTGTAGTCATTAAAAACGCATTAGCAACAATTCCAGAACCACCTTGCATGCCCATGACTGCACTGAGAAGTGGAGCAAGCGTAAGACCTGAAATAAAGGTAAAAGCAAAAAGAACTACAAGCCCAATGCTAGGGTTTTTCTTTACGGCAAAATGAAGTCCGAAAATAAGGGCAATCTCTAAAATTACAAATCCCCAATAAAATGATGCCACTGTGCTAGCCATCCCTAAACCAATATACGAACCGACTGTACCGGCGAGTAAGGAAGCTGCAAACATTTGATATGTCTGTTTAATAAAGCCTCTTAGAGCGCTTTCGTCCTTTGTTTGAAAACTCTCTTGTGATTGATAAGTGCTGTCAGGACGATAGTTTCTATCGTAAAGTGACATTTATTCTCCTTGAATTTATTTTAAAACGCAAATATTATACAATAAACAAATTGTAAAAGTCAAAATAAAGGTGGGAAATTTGGATCATTTATATGCGCCGTGGAGAAGTGAG
>JAABTA010000208.1 GCA_011390075.1 Helicobacteraceae bacterium
TCACTTTATCAATTTTCTCAAGCAGATCTTCATCGCTCATCTTTTCCAGCTCCGCGCCACTTAAGCTAGTAATCTTATCTTCGGTTTTAATACCAATCTCTCTCGCAATTGCTAAAGCTGTGATTTTATGATCTCCTGTTATCATCTTAACCCCAATTCCAGCTTGATAACAATCCGCGATAGATTCTCTCACTCCATTTCTAGGAGGATCTATCATCGCTTGAAGACCTAAAAAAGTGAGCCCCCCTTCTACATGTTTGTGCTCTAAAGAGTTGATCCAGTTATCAACACTTAGGTAGGCAAATGCCAAGACTCGCATTCCCTCATTGGCCATTTTCTCTGCTTGTTGGATAATTGCTTGGGAATCAATAGGGATCTTTTTGCCCGCTTTGTCCAGCATAATATCGCATCGCGCTAAAATTTTCTCTAAGGAGCCTTTAATATAGATATGAGAACTACTCTTATCTTTTGCCCCATAATAGGAGGCCATATATTGATTTTTAGAGTCAAAATCGAGAGTGTCAATGTGGATGAGTTCGTTTTCTAAAAGATCTCTTTCATATCCAGCTTTTTTTGCTGATACTATCAAAGCTCCTTCTGTTGGGTCCCCAACAATTTTATGTTTTCCATCCTCTAGTACCACATTTGATACATTACAAAGCACTCCTGCTTTAAGTGTCTCTTCAAGGGCTCTGTTCTCTTGGATATTGCCCTCTATCTCGCCTACTGCATCATAGCCAACACCACTTATTTGGTACGCACTTTCTGCAGCATAAATGCTTTTTACTGTCATCTCATTTTGAGTAAGTGTTCCTGTTTTATCAGAGCATATTATGGTTGTGGAGCCAAGTGTCTCAACGGCAGGAAGTTTACGAATAATTGCATTTTGTTTTGCCATTTTTGAAACACCAATGGCTAAGATAATGGTCATTGCTGCTGGCAAACCCTCTGGGATGACAGCCACAGCTAGTGCAATGGAGGCAAGAAAAACCTCAAGACTCTCTCCTCCTTGAGCTATTCCAACAAAAAATGTAAGGGTGGCTAGCCCAATAATAATATAGAGAAGCACCTTACTAAAATTTGCAATTTTTAGAGTAAGAGGGGTCTCGAGGATATCTGCATCGGCAATCATTGTATTGATTTTGCCAATTTGTGTGTTGTTGCCTGTAGCGACAACAATACCCATACCACTTCCAGATGTGATAAAGCTCGAAGCGTAGATCATATTGACTCTATCTGCAAGGTCTGTATCCTCTTTAAGGGTTTGTGTGTTTTTTTCTACGCTCACACTCTCTCCTGTAAGGGAAGACTCATCACTTTGAAGATCTTTGGATTTTATAAGGCGAATATCGGCAGGTACTTTATCCCCTGAGTAGACAACCACAATATCTCCTACAACGAGATCTTTGGCATCTACAGAGACCTTTTCCCCGTTGCGAATAGCTGTAGCATTCACTCTCCCCATTTTTGTTAAAGCATCGATTGCTTTAATTGCTTTGAGTTCTTGCACATAGCCAATAATGGAGTTGATTAAAATCACAGCAAAAATTACAGAGGAGTCCACCCACTCTCCAAGAATAGCTGTAACAGCAGTTGCTAAAATTAAAATATAGACAAGTGGCTGGTTAAACTGTTGTAAAAAAAGAAGTAGCTTGCTTTTCTGTTTTTTTCCAGTTAACTCATTTTTACCGTATTGGGCTCTTTGCGTCTCTATCTCTTTGCTGCTTAACCCTTGAGAAGATTCAACTTGATAATGACTTAAAATAGTTTCGCTTTTTTCAGCGTGCCAAAACTGATCTTTCATCTATAGAACTCCCTTTAGGGTAGGTGTAAAAATGTCTTTGCTTAGTTTATAATAAACTCTTCAATAGTTTTTGTAATATCTGTCTTCTCTATTATATCAGGATGGTTGATCTTGGCGTTAAAGAGATCTTTAATTGATTGTGGCGTATCAATAATAAACTCTTTTCTAATAAGCTCTAACGCCTCTTCATCTTTTGAAGCAACTTTACCTTTAATAGCATTAATTACATTGACAGAAAACTTAGTCCACTCAGCTGTTGAGTAGATGACTGTTTTTTTATTTTTTGTCTTTGCCCACTTGATACAAGTAGCTGTATGAGGATCTAAAATATAATCTTTTTTTGCGTACTCTTTAATATACTCAGCCACTTCTGCTTCTGTGGCAAAAGTTGCGTCAAAATCTTCTTGCAGTTGGGCTAGTTCCTCTTTTGTAAGTGTATAGATCTTTTTCTCTTCTAAATCTTCTAAAAGCTCTTTACATCTCTTTGCTCCAAACTTATCAAAAAGCATTCTTTCCACATTGGATGATTTTAAAATATCCATAGCAGGCGATGTTGTGAGGATGAGATCTTTATCGCGAATATCATAGATCCCAGTTGTGAAAAGTTCTGTTAAAATATTGTTATCATTAGAAGCGATCACAATTCTATCAATAGGCACACCAGCTTTTTTGGCGTAGTAGCCACCAAGAGCGTTTCCAAAGTTTCCAGATGGCACAACTACATCAATCTTTTCTCCTGAATTGATTTCGCCTTTTTTTAAGAGATCTAGATAGGAGTGAAAGTGATAGATTATTTGAAAAGCGATTCTTCCAAAATTTACAGAGTTTGCAGCACTGAGTTTAATATTGTGGCTCTTTAAAAAGTTTTCAAACTCATTATCTTTCAAAAGATTTTTAAGAGCAGATTGCGCGTCATCAAAATTGCCCT
>JAABTA010000209.1 GCA_011390075.1 Helicobacteraceae bacterium
ATATTGGTGGATTCGATGCTTCTCATAAGCTTCTTATCCTAGCAAGTATTGCGTATGGAATTGATGCAAAACCAGAAGAGATCTTAATTGAGGGCATAGAGAATATTACCAGTGATGATGTGGATTTTGCCAATGAATTTGGGTATGTAATCAAGCATTTAGGCGTTGCAAAAAAGAGTGGTAATCAGGTGAGCTTGAGAGTCCATCCTGCCCTTGTACCGAATAATCAGATGATAGCAAAAGTTGATGGTGTGATTAATGCTGTCTCTGTTATTGGAGATAGAGTAGGGGAAACAATGTATTACGGCCCAGGAGCAGGAGGGGACGCAACGGCTAGTGCGGTTATTTCTGATATTATTGATATTGCAAGGGGCAACAAAGAGGGACCAATGCTTGGGTTTAAAAAATCTCTGGAAAAGGGGCTCTCTTTAAAGCAGAGTGATGAGATAGAGTCAGAGTACTACATTAGAATCTTTGTAGAGGACAAAAAGGGTGTGCTAGCGGACATTACTTCTATTTTTGCAGAGAAAGATATCTCAATTAATACAATCTTGCAACGAATCAAAGAGGAGGGCAAAGCAAATATCCTTCTTTCGACCCATAAAGCATTAGAGTCTAACTTGCAAAGTGTACTCAAAGAGATAGAAGCCTTAGAGAGTGTTTGCGAAAAACCAAACATGATACGAATAGAGAGATAAATATTTAAAGATAGCAAATGAAAAAAATTCATTCAATTTGTACATACTGTGGAACAGGGTGTGATATTGTTGCAGAGGTTGCGGACAATACAGTGCAAAATGTCTATGCACAAAAAGAGGGGCTTGTCAGTGAGGGAAAGCTTTGTATTAAGGGGAAGTATGGGCATGAGTATCTCTACTCTTCCAATAGAATTTTTAAGCCACGGATAAAAAAAAGCTTTATCGAAAAGCATAGAGAGCTCTTTCCAGAAGAGATCCGAAGTAAGCTCTTTTTGCTCAGTGAATTTGATAACGAGTTTTATGAGTGCGATTTAGATATTGCTGTAAAAATGGCTGCTTTTAAGACAGAAGCGATTTTGCAAAAAAATGGTCCAGAGGCGATGAGTCTTATCGGTGGCGCAAGAACAAGCAACGAAAACGCTTATTTTTTTAATAAGTTCGCAAGAGAGATCTTGCAAACCCCCCATATTGATTGTTGCGCTAGAATTTGCCATGCGCCCTCTTTGGCAGGACTCAAACGAAGCATTGGCGAAGGAGCGGCTACGAATCCTTTTTCTGCAATTTATGCCACAGAACTTATTGTTGTTATTGGATCAAATACCACAGAAGCCCACCCGATTGTAGCTTCTAAGATAAGTAGAGCCAGAAGAAAGGGCGCCAAGCTTGCCGTCATTGATGTTCGCGAGACGCCAATCATGAAACAGGCAGATTATAAACTTGTGATTCCTTATGAGAGCAATCTTTTGGTGATGAACTTACTTGCCAAAGAGATTGTAGCAAATAACTTGGTCAATCAAGAGTTTCTTGCCCAAAGGTGCGAGAACTATGAAGAGTACAAAAAAGAGCTACTAGAGGATAAAGATCTAGACACAGAGATCTTTGATAGGCTCCCTGGCTACGAAGATCTTAGACAGATCATTAAAGATCTTGCCTATGAGTACGGAACAAAGAACGCTCTTATTATGTGGGGATTAGGAGTTACAGAGCATATTGATGGCAGTGACACAGTCTCTGCTATCTCTAATTTGGCACTGCTTACTGGCAATATTGCCAAAGCCGAAGGGGGGCTGATGCCTCTAAGGGGACAAAATAATGTGCAAGGTGCTTGCGATATGGGTTGCTTGCCGTATTACGATCTTGGCTACGCCGAGCCTTTTAAAAAAGGACTCACAACTCCAGAGCTTCTCGATGAGATGCTTGTTGGAAAGGTGAAATATCTTTTTAACATGGGAGAAGATCTCGCCCATGTCCATGCAAACTTAAACAAAGTTCATAGAGCTCTTTCGGCTTTAGAGTTTATTATGGTGTTTGAGCTTTTTCCCAACGAGATTACAAAATTTGCAGATATTATTTTTGGAGTGAAAAGCCAGTATGAAAAGCAAGGTGTCTATACTAACGCAGAGAGAAGAATGCGACTTAGTGAGCCACTGTATCAGTTTGGTGTTTTAGATGATTGGGAGATTATGCAACTCATCGCCAAAGAGCTAGGACATACGATCTCTTATTCCTCGGCAGAAGAGATCTGGGATGAGGTACGAGCAAAAGCACCAGAGCGCTACAAGGGCGCAAGTTATGAGCAGTTTAGAAACGCTAAAAGTGACGGATTGCAGTGGCCAGTGCCTGATAGAGATACACCAATTTTACACCTCAAAGAGTTTAAAACAGCCAGTGGCAAAGGCAAACTCTCTTACTACAAATGGAAAAAAAGAGGTCATATTGAGGCAATGCTGACTCATAGCAATCAGCTTTTTCTTACCACAGGAAGGGTGCTCGAACACTACAATAATGCAGCGCAAACAAAAGAGTGCGAAAAACTTTGGAGTAGGCATAGCGAGGACATTGTGCTTGTCCACCCTAGCGATGGATTTGATGAGAGTAAACGCTATATTCTTCTTTCTAAATATGGAGAGAGTAAAGATCTTCGGGTCAAGATAACAACAAAAGTAAGACCTCAAACAATGTTTGTCTCTTTTCATCACAGCAAAAGCCACATTAACTTTCTCTTTGGTGATGAATCAGACGAACTTACGAA
>JAABTA010000210.1 GCA_011390075.1 Helicobacteraceae bacterium
TTTCTCTCTCTGTGTCGTTATCGTTTACAGTATCTATATCCTCTAAATCTAGATTAATCTCTAAAGATTTAGAGTTTTGTAAGTGAATACTTCCATCGGCATTAACAACCCAAATGGCTGTTGGCAAGAGATTGATAACACTATAAAAAAGCTCATTGAGTTGCCCGTGCTGTTCTTTGATATTTTGAAACTCTTGCTCCATCATAGAGGTTTGCTGGATAACAAACTCGAGCTCTTGTTGTGTAAGTTGATTGACAGGTTGCTGCGCCATCAAGAAGCTCCTTTAAAAATTTGAGAAAGTTTTTGTTGTGTTGCCATCAACAATAAAAACGAGATTATCATTACCATCTTGTGTGTAGTATTGGTACTCTCTAATGACAGAGTCAGCTATTGTGGAGTCGTACAGTGTTAGATTGGTATCAACTACTCTCCAATTCCAAGGTAGTGAGCTAAAATTATCAGAGTGGGTGCAGTCTCCTTGCAAGCAATATCTCGCCTCACCATTAGCATCAAAAATAAGTTGCTGTATATCGATACTCTCAAGGGAGCTGTTTCCGTCATAGACAGTCCAGACACCACCAACTAAAAAATGATTGCCAAAATGAACGCAAGTTCCATACTCCCCTAGAGTGTCACTGCTACACCCTTCAGAGGCAGGGGTGACGCTCCCGTCATCTTCTCCCAAATCTAGACTGCATCCAGAAAAGAGGCTCACAATTGTAAAAAGGATTGCCTGTAGGTATATTTTCATACCGAGATCTTACTTGAAACTCCCTAAAATAACGAACTTTTTTCTTCCTTGCTACGAAATTAATATGTAAAATTATAAAATATGCCAATGACAATTTTATTTGTCAAAATTTTTTGTTTTGAAAGGTTTTTATAAAGGCTCTGCCTTTTAACATGGAACTAATACTTTTTTACTTTTTTGGGGCTTTAATTGTCTCATTCATCTGTTCAATCTTAGAGGCTGTTCTGCTTTCGGTTACCCCGTCATATATAGAACTCACATCCAATCAAAGTCCCACTCACGGGCAAGTGCTCAAAAGTGTCAAAGAGGATATTGACAAATCCATCTCTGGAGTACTCACTCTAAATACTTTGGCTAATACATTAGGTGCAGCAGGTGTAGGTGCTGAAACCATGAGGATTTTTGGAGAGGAGTATATGTTTTTTGCTTCGGCAATTCTTACGGTCTCTATTCTCTATATTTCTGAGATTATTCCTAAAACCATTGGCGCCGTCTATTGGCAAAAACTAGCCATTCCAGCTGCCTATATTATTAGGGCTATCAAGTTTATCACCTATCCATTTATTGTCATCGCTTTAACCATTACAACAGCTCTTAGAAATGGAAAAACCTTTAGAGTTTCCCGTGAAGAGATCTTGGCATTTGCAGAGATGGGTGAAAAAGATGGAGTTGTCAGTGAGCGAGAGAGTGATCTTTTAGAGAAGCTTTTTGAGTTTAAAGACACAAAAATAAAAGAAGTGATGACACCAAGGACGGTGCTCTTTTCTGTATCAAAAGATATGACAATAGAGGATTTTTTAGAGCTAGAAGATTACAATACATACTCAAGAGTCCCTGTATTTGATGGCACCTTGGATAATGTTGTGGGTATTGTCCTTAGAAATAATCTCTTTTTAGAGATGCTTAATGGAAACAGTAAAGCTAAAGTAGAGGAGATTGTGAAACCTGTATTCCATATCTCGGAGAGCATTCCTCTAACAAAAGCCCTCGATCTTTTTATTAAAAGAAAAGAGCATCTGTTTATTGTCCACGACTCCTATGGGCAGACTATGGGGATTGTTACTCTAGAAGACGCTATTGAAACGCTGTTAGGTGTAGAGATTATGGATGAGCTAGACACAGTAGAAGATCTACAAAAACATGCAAAAATGAAATTAAAAGAGAGACAAATCAATAATGGAACATAGCCTATATTTTTTAGGAGGGCTGTATGCCCTCTATATTCTAACAAGAGTCTATATCTCTTTAATGCAGTATGGATTTGTGCTACAAGCAAGAGAGAAGCCAGCACAACTTCTAGAGGAGAAAAACTGGCGAGACGCTGCTAGTTATGAGATTGCCAAAGAGAAGCTCTCAATCCTCTCCTCACTGTATGATCTTTTTGTCTTTTTTGTCTGGATTGGGTTTGGACTTTCGGCTTTAAATACGGCTATTGATATTGACAATGAGATTGTTAAAGCAGTTGTATTTATTGATCTTTTTTTAATTATTAACTATTTTTTAACCCTGCCATTCTCTATCTATGAAAAGTTTGGCATAGATGCCCGCTTTGGTTTTAATAAAACTAGCAAAGCGCTTTTTATTACCGATGAGCTCAAAGGGGGCGCAATAACCATTGTGCTTACTTCTGTTGTTGTCTATCTTGTGGCACTGTTTATCACCTCTACACACAACTGGTGGGTCTATTCGTTTTTTGCTATTTTTGCTATTATTATTTTGATTAATATGCTTTTTCCAACCATTCGAGCGTTGATGTTTGATAAATTTGTCAGTATTGATGAGACAGAACTAGGAGAAGAGATTAGAGCGCTCCTTAAAAAAGAGGGCTTTGCAATATCTGGGATCTTTAAAGTCGATGCAAGCAAAAGAGATAGTAGGCTCAATGCCTACTTTGGTGGGCTTGGCAAAACAAAAAGAGTTGTGCTATATGATACGCTGATTGAGAAGCTAACAAAATCAG
>JAABTA010000211.1 GCA_011390075.1 Helicobacteraceae bacterium
ATGAGCTTAAAGGACTCTTCAAATCTTTTGGCTAAATACTCCATAGATTTATGCCCTTTTAAGAGCTTCTCTGTGGTTGCTTTGACTTTTTGATAAAAACTTCCAGCCATGTGGCGAGAGAGATAATTAGAGATGGCACCAATTGGTTTGGCAATGGACATTTCATTATCATTAATAATGATAACCATTGGATATTTTTGCTCCCCTAGTTCATTCATTGCTTCATAAACCATGCCAGCACTCATGGAACCATCGCCAATTAACACCACAGGAATTCTTTGTTCATTTTTGAGTTTAATAGCTTTTGCTGCGCCAACAGCTACAGAGATTGAGGTAGAGCTGTGCCCCGAGATAAAGTAGTCATAGCTAGACTCTTTAGGTTTTGTAAATCCACTTATGCCTCCAAAGGAGCGCAAAGAGTCAAACTCATCCCATCTGTCTGTAAGAAGTTTGTGGGCATAGGCTTGGTGGGAGACATCAAAAATAAAAGGATCTGATTGTGCATCAAAAACTTTGTGCATAGCAACAATAATATCTGTTGCACCCAAGGAGCTAGAGAGGTGGCCTCCATTTTTACTGACAACTTCTAAAATTCTCTCTCTAATCTCTTCTGAGAGATCTTGAAGTTCTTGTTGATTACACTCTTGAATATTCATCATTGTTACTCATTTTCTAAACTATGTTTTTTTATCTGCTCATATCGCGTGTGAATATCACCATTAATATTGCCTATATCACTTAAGATGATAACCCCACCAGGGCTAACAGCATCGTCTGTCTCTACTTTTATCTTTTTATGTTCTTCGTACTCTTTTTTGAGATACTCACTATCTTTGGGAGAGACTCGCACAGTCACTTCACTGGCATCTTTCACCTCTTTAAGCAGTGTGGAAGCTAAAGATCTTGCCACCTCTTTTGAGTTATTATCCACCTCTTTAGTAATCACCTCTTTGGCGATATCCAAAGCAACGGTGATAAGCTCTGCTTCTAATGATTTCAGCCCTTTTTCATACATTAATGAGTTGCTATCTAGCTTTTTAATCGAGGATTGGAGTTGGTTAATGTAGTTGTCCATCTCCCCTTTAAAGCTATTAGTAGCAGACTCGGCACCTTTTTCTTGCCCCTCTTCAAAGGAACTTTGCTTTGTCTCTTCTAGCTCCTCTTTGTGCTCCTCCTCTTTTTTTTCTAGATCCATTTCCATTTTAACAACACTTGAGCTTAACTCATCTATTCTTTTTAGAAGATCCTCATTTTGAGAGCTCATCTCCTCGATTTTTTCTTCTTTCTCTTTGAGCACCTCTTGCTCTACAACTTCACCACCTTTGTTCACTGTAGGCGGGGAAAAGGGCTCAAGTTTGTTCTCTTGGACTTCGTCTGTTTCCTCTGTTCCTTGGGTCTGTTCTTGAGGCTTTGGCTCAGAAAAGTCCATATCTTTAAGCTTAAATTCTTGTGGTTTTGAGGTGACCTCAATATCTCCCTCTTCTGTTTTGGATCCAGCCGCATCTACTGTTCTAAAAGAGTATTTTTCAACTCTATGCTCTTTTAGCTCCCCTGGAGTAATAATAATTTCAGGCAAATAGACTCCTAATCAACCACTTCTTCTTCAGAACCCATCTCTAAAGTTCCAGCTTCGGCTAGTTGCTGCACAAGCTCAACAATTTTTCTTTGCGCTGTCTCAACCTCGCGCACCTTTACAGCCCCTAAATATTCAAGCTCCTCTTGTAAAGCAGCAGAGGCTCTTTGAGACATGTTAGAGTATATCTTATCTTTAAGAGGTTCTGTAGCAGTTTTTAAAGACATTAAGAGATCTTTTTTGTCAGCTGATTTTAAAATCTCTCGAATACCGGTATTATCTAGCTTGATTAAGTCTTCATAAGTAAACATCATATCTTTAATATCTGTGGCAAGTTTTTCATCCACCTGTTCAATATATGCCAGAGTTGATTTAGACGCTTTTGCCCCTAATCTATTAAAAATATCAGCCACAGATCGAGGACCTCCAACTTCGACTTTATAGCTAGTTAATGCTTCTAGTTTTGATTCTAGCACGGTAGAAACCCTTTTGATAATTCCTGGAGATATATCCCCAAGATTTGCCATTCTCATGGCCACTTCCCCACGCAAGTCATCAGGAAAAAGCGTGAGTGTGTCTGCCGCAGCTGTTGCGTCCATATGGGCTAGAATAAGGGCAACTGTTTGGGGGTGTTCGTTAATAATAAAGTCTGAGAGTTGCTGTGGTTTAATCTTTTCTAGATAAGAAAAATTCTGCCCTTGTTGCATTGTTTTTGAGAGCTTTTCTAAAACTTTTCTCGCCTCCTCAGGGCCAAGGGCTTTAATGAGTATCTCCCTAGCATAGTCCATACCACCACTAGAGATATATTGATTGGATTGAAAAATTGCATAAAACTCTTCTAATACTGCAAAGGCTAACTGTTTATCCATACCCTTTGCTAGTGCAATATGTTTAGAGATCTCTGTAATGAGGTTTACATCCATGTACGCAAAGATCTGCGCGGTGAGATCTTCTCCTAACTGCATCAGCAAAATAGCTGTCTTTTCAGCCATCGACATCTCTTCAAATTGTGACTGTAAGTGTGGAGGTAACTGCATATCTATCCTTGACCTAAATTACTATTAGATGCCATAATTTCATCTTGCACTAAAGATGTAAGTAGCTGGGCAATATCTTCAGCTTT
>JAABTA010000212.1 GCA_011390075.1 Helicobacteraceae bacterium
GCTATCTTTTCCAACTGAATAAAGCATAGCAGGATTTTCAAACTCTGAAATTACTTCTCTAATTATATGAATTGACTCTGCTTCTAGCTGTTTTAAATGGGTTAATTTTTCATGAGTAATCATCATCTACCTTACTACAAACCAGGGATTTAAAAGATTCTCTTTATTATAAACTACAGGGCCTCCTGACTCAAACTGAACTGTTTTCTTGCCAGCTTCTCTAACAACTGCATCAGCAGCTGCTGTATCCCACTCCATTGTTGGAGCAAGTCTAGGATAGATATCAGCCTCACCCTCTGCTACCATACAGAGCTTCAAAGAGCTTCCTTTGGAAACAAGTCTTAAGTGTTCAGTACTCAGTGCTAAGTCATCAATAAAAGATTGTGTTTCTTCTGATAGATGAGATTTAGAAGCCACTACAAAAATTTCTTTTTCTTGATTCTTATTTCTCTTTAATGGTAATCTCTGAGTTTTGAATTCTGAACTCTGATTACTAGCACTCTCCTTGAAGGCTCCCTCACCCTTTTTTGCATAATAGATATCATTAAGTACTGGTGCATACACAACTCCCAATACAGGAGTATTTTTGTGAATTAAAGCAATATTTACAGTAAACTCTCCATTTTTTTTAATAAACTCTTTGGTTCCATCTATTGGGTCAATACACCAATAATAATCCCAATTTTTTCTTATCTCAAAATCTGTCTGTTTGTTCTCTTCTGACATAATTGGAGTGTCAGGATAGAGGTGTTTAAGAGCGTTGCAGATAACTTCATTAGAGAGCGTATCAGCTTCTGTTAGGGGAGATTCATCCTCTTTATACTCAACTGAAAAATCCCTTGCATACACCTCTAAGATTTTGCTTCCAGCCTCAATGGCTATCTTTTTTATATCTTTAATATCTATTGTCTCAAATTGCATAATCATTATCATTTCCTTTGATGAATCCAAATTTTATCAGATGGGCTATTATTTTATCGACACACTCGTCAACACTACACTCATCTGTTTTAATATGGATTTGTGGCTCTTTAGGTGGTTCATAGGGAGAGTCTATTCCTGTAAAATTTTTAATAGCTCCGTCTCTAGCTCTTTTATACAAGCCTTTAGGATCTCTTGTTTCACAAACTGCTAAAGGAGTATCTATAAAGATCTCTATAAATTCATCATATTTTACTAAACTCTTAGCAATTTGTCTGTCTGACTTAAAAGGAGAGATAAAAGCCGTGAGCACTATAAGCCCACTATCAACAAAGAGTTTGCTCACCTCTCCTATTCTTCTAATATTCTCTACTCTATCATTTTCAGAAAACCCAAGATCTTTATTCAGCCCATGCCTTACATTGTCGCCATCTAAAAGAAAGGTTTTTCTGCCTCTTTTATAAAGTTCAAATTCAACAGCATTGGCAACTGTAGATTTCCCGCTACCACTAAGCCCTGTAAACCAAAGAATACATGGTTTTTGGTTTAATAGCTTCTCTCTAGCACTTTTTGTTACTTCATGGTTATGCCAAAGAATATTATTTTCAGCCATCTACAGTCTCCCATCAGCATTTTCCAAAACACCTTTAATATCAAAAACAACCTGATTCTTATCTTCTAGTTTTATATCTTTAAAATCATTATGAGCCACAGCTAGGATGATGCCCTCGTAGTTGGTGATTGGCAATTGGTTATTAGTTATTGGTAGGAGGCTGAGGTTGTATTCGTGTTTTACTTCTTGGGCTTTTGCCCAAGGGTCATATACATCTACACTGCATCCAAACTCTTTAAGTTCGTTGATGACATCGATTACTTTTGAATTTCTGATGTCTGGGCAGTTCTCTTTGAAGGTAATTCCTAATACTAATACTTTTGATCCCTCTATTCTTTTGCCCTTTTTAATCATAAGCTTAATCACTTGATTGGCTACATAGATGCCCATGTTGTCATTAATTCTTCTTCCAGCTAGAATTATTTCTGGGTTGTGTCCAATCTCCCCTGCTTTGTGGGTGAGGTAATATGGGTCAACTCCTATGCAGTGTCCTCCAACAAGCCCTGGCTTAAAGGGTAGAAAGTTCCATTTTGTTCCTGCAGCTTTAAGCACTTCGTTGGTATCTATCCCTAGTTTATTAAAGATCTGTGCTAGTTCGTTGACAAAAGCGATATTAATGTCTCTTTGGCTATTTTCTATCACTTTTGCGGCTTCGGCTACTTTGATAGTTGGGGCTAGATAGGTTCCTGCTGTGATAATGCTCTTATAAAGAGCGTCCACTCTCTTTGCTACCTCAGGAGTGGAACCACTGGTTACTTTGAGGATCTTTGTGACTGTGTGCTCTTTGTCCCCTGGGTTGATTCTCTCTGGACTATAACCACAAAAGAAGTCTTTATTAAATGTAAGTCCTGAAAACCTCTCTAGTATCGGTACACAATCCTCCTCTGTTGCTCCTGGATAGACTGTGCTTTCATAGATGACTATATCTTCTTTTTTAAGAACCTTACCTACTGTTTCGCTGGCTTTGATAAGGGGAGTAAGATCTGGGGCTTTGTATTTGTTGATTGGGGTTGGGACTGTTACAATGTAGATATTGCAATTTTTAATATCTTCCATGTTATTAGTTATTTTTAATTGGTTATTGGTGAGTGTTTTATTGAACTTTGGAAGTACCTCTTTTAGCTGATCGCCTTCTAGCTCTTTTGTAGAGTATATTGCACT
>JAABTA010000213.1 GCA_011390075.1 Helicobacteraceae bacterium
AGGGGTAAAGGTAAAAGAGTCAAACTTTAGAGCCAAATTTGATGCAGCTATTATCTCTATCAAAAGATCAGATAAAGATCTCAAAGAGATTGGAAACACAATACTCAAAGAGGGAGACAAGCTTATTCTGGTCGTTGGAAAGGATTTTACAACAAGAGATAATATAGCAAAAAACTTTTATCTGCTTTCAAACATTGAGGTAGAGAAAAAGTTTATTCAAAAAGATAATCTTTTTGTGTTTGGTGGATTTTTGGTAACTCTTGCGCTCTCTATCTTGAATATTGTGCCTTTGCTTAAGGGGCTCTTTATTTTTATAGCTATTTTAGTCTTTAAAAAATATCTCACCTTGGAAGAGATTAAAAGAAGATTTCACTATGAGATCTTTTTGGTGGTTGGAAGTGCTTTGGTTTTAGCCAAAGTGCTTATTGACACAGGAGTTTCCAATGAATTAGCCCTTTTAGTTATCAATAGTTTTGGAGAGTTTGGAATTTATGGCAGTTTTTTTGGCATCTATCTGCTCACTTTTTTTCTTACAGAAGTAATAACAAATAATGCCGCCGCTGCACTGGTTTTCCCAATTGCTTACAGCACAGCAATCTCTCTTGATGCAAGCCTCTACCCGTTTATTTTTGCTGTTGCATATGGGGCAAGTGCAAGCTTTATCTCTCCTTATGGCTACCAAACAAACCTTATGGTAAAAAATGTTGGTGGATATAAATTGAGTGATTTTGCTAAAATAGGCTCAGTCGTTTTTGTTGGCTACTCTCTTCTTGCACTCACGCTTATACCACTTTTCTTTCCTTTTGCTATAATGTAGAAACTTTATACAGATAAGATTGTAAATGATAAAGATAAAAAAGCTAGGGATTATCAAACAGTTACTGCTTCTTTTAGCAAGTATCTCCTGTATGTTTGGTGCTATAGACATCAATACTGCCACAGCTGATGAGCTTACAGATCTTAATGGTATTGGCAAGGTGAAGGCGCAAAAAATAGTGGAGTATAGAGAGCAGATTGCTTGCTTTGAATCTATTGATGCACTTGCTAAAATTGATGGAATTGGTGTAAATATTGTTTCGCAAAACCAAGAGGAGATAGTGCTTGGTCAGTGTGAGAATGCAGAGGCAAAGAGTGAACCTAGCGTAGTAGGGGCTAGCTTTGCAAAAGTGCTTTTTGATCCTGTAAATATAGCATTTGTGATGATTATATTTGTTTTAGTGGTAATTGATGTGAAGACAGGCAGAGATCTGAAGTCTCAGATAGTTAGTGTTGGGGTGCTTGGCACATTTGTTGGAATTTTTATTGGTCTTCAAGGGTTTGATCCATCGGATATTATCAATAGTGTCAATGATATTTTAGTAGGTTTAAAAACAGCCTTTTTTACCTCAATTGTAGGAATGGGCGCTGCTACTACTCTTTCAATCATAGAAAAACTAAGGGAGCAATCTGAAGTCAAATAGTGAGTGGATTGGTATCTCCGATATGATGTCGGGGTTGATGCTAGTATTTTTGTTTATTGCCATTGGATTTATGATAGAGGTGGAGTCTGAAAAGACAAAAATGAGAGATGTGGCTAAAAGCTATAAAGACTATAAAGTCAATCTCAATGAGGCAATCTATGAAGAGTTCGAAGAGGACCTAAAAGGCTGGGATGCAGAGATTACTAAAGATAATAGAGTGGTGTTTCACTCTCCAAAGGTGCTATTTGAGGTAAGTCAAAGCGAAATAAAAAAGGAGTTTAAAACAGTGCTCCAAGATTTTTTCCCAAGGCTTTTGCAAGTGATTACTTCACAAGAGTATAAAAAAGAGATAGCTGAGGTCGTAGTAGAAGGCCACACATCGGATAAGTGGGAAAGCACAACCTCGCAAAAACAGATCTATCTCAACAATATGCACCTTTCTCAAAATAGAGCCTTTGAAGTGCTCTCTTTTTGCTATAGTTTAGAGCATGAAATAGTTACAAAAAACAGAGAGTGGCTCGAGAAGTACTTTAGAGCCAATGGCATGGCATTTGCAAAACTCAAAGAGCAAGAAAAAGCAAGAAGAGTAGAGTTTGCAGTTCGCCTCAGAAGCGAAGAGAGGCTTTATGAGATACTGCAGAATTAAATAACATTTCACTAAAATAGCAACCAAAACAGTTACGAAGGTAAAAAATGACAAACATAATTCTTTGTGGTGGAAGCGGAACAAGACTCTGGCCAATCAGCCGAACCCTTATGCCAAAGCAATTTGTAAAGCTTTTTGATGAAAAATCTCTCTTTCAACTAACCGTTGAGAGAAATAGCAAAGTATGTGATAGCCAATTTATAGTCTCTAACGCAGAGCAATATTTTCTTGCCGTAGATCAGCTAGAAGAGCTCCCCTTAACGCTGAGCACTCACTATTTACTAGAACCAGTTGGTAGAAATACCGCTCCTGCCATAGCCTTAGCCTGTATGGAATTAGCTGACGAAGAGACGGTTCTAGTAACCCCTAGCGATCACATCATTAAAAACACAAAAGCTTATGAAAAAGCACTGCAAAGAGCCAAAGATCTAGCAGAAAAGAACTTTCTTGTAACCTTTGGCATAGAGCCCACAGCGCCAGAAACTGGTTTTGGATATATTGAGGCTCAAAAAGAAGATGTTGTATCTTTTAAAGAAAAGCCAGATCTAGAAACTGCAAGTAAATATCTAGCATCAA
>JAABTA010000214.1 GCA_011390075.1 Helicobacteraceae bacterium
AGGTAGGAGAAATTTTTCAGATACAAGAGTCTTTTTTAAAAATCAACTCAGGAAGCTCTGTCTCTAGTATAGAAAAAATTGGAGAGAAAAACTACATTATTGGCATATCAAAATCCAATGGCTATAGAGAGTATAAAAGATCCGACAACTACCAAAATAGCATCCTTGCTGTTATAGGTATTGAGATTTAAAAGTATTTTTGTTCTACTATATTAATAACAAAACACCACCTCAAACTCCAAAAAGAGGTGAGGGTAGTTGTGCATTAAGTTTTTTGTTTGGGTATAGGTGAGCTGTTTTTTTCCACCACTGACACCGCTTTTTTTAATATAGGCAAAAAGTTCCTCTTTTGAGGAGAAATCGAGCCTATACTGTTTTATTTCACATTGGCAATCAAAATATTTTTGTACTAAACTTTTGATCTCGCTTGCTTGCCTAAGATGGGTTGGAAGGTGTGTGAGATCTCTGATGGTTTTAAAGGTGTTGTCACTAAAGATGGCAAAGGCGATAGCGTCAAGATTTTTGCTAATTTCTCTGAGGGTAAAATCAAGATCTACGCTCCACTGCAAAGCAGAAGAGGAGAAGGCAAAATCTGCTTTAACTGAGTCTAGGAATCCTTGTGTGTTAAAGTCTCGGTTGAGTTTTTGCACCACTTGATCATCTGGATGGGCTTGGAGCATATTTTTGGAAAACTCTAAGGCGTAAAATCTCTCAATTTTCCAGTCTATATTTTTATAGATCTCTCCATCTCCTGCTCCAAGATCTACTATTTTTGTTGGTTTGTATTGTGTCAAAGCGATGAGCTCTTGTGCTATCTTTTTTTGTAGGAAGTTGTAATCTTTGTAGGTGTTAAAACGCCTATCAAACTCTTTTTGCACACTATTAAGCAATAAATTAAACCTTTTTTTGTATAATCCCAAACTTTATTTTAACCAATTGCTTATAAAAAGGTTACTTGTATGGATAGTACTTTAATTGTTGTTCAGTTTGTTTTAGGAATTTTAATAACCATTGCAGTTTTACTGCAAAAGAGTTCAAGTGTCGGTCTTGGTGCATATAGCGGAAGTAACGAGTCTGTTTTTGGTGCAAAAGGTGCTAGTGGCTTTTTGGTAAAAGTTACAGTCGTTTTGGCATCGCTTTTTGTTATTAATACTGTTGCATTAGCGTATCTTTTTTCTACAGGAAAGAATGACTCTGTTGTTGATTCTGTAAAAATGGAAACACCAGCAACACCAGCAGGCAACTCTCAAGAGAGACCTCCAGCGCCACCAGCTGTACCACAGGCTCCTGCAGGAAATTAGTTTGCTAAAAAAAACGCTACTAACGCTTTTTTTGACATCAGCAATTTTTGCTGATGTTGTAATTTTTGTCTACCACCGTTTTGGCGATGATCGCCATCCATCTACTAATATTTCTATAGAGAAGCTCCGCAAAGACTTTGATTGGCTCAAGAAAAATAACTATCAAGTAATGACTTTAGAAGAGATTGTTGCCAAGCTAGAAAAGAAAGAGAGTTTTCCAAAAAAAACTGTTGCTTTTACTATTGATGATGCCTATAAAAGCTTTTATCAAAATGGTTTAGAAGTTTTTAAAGAGTATAACTTTCCATTTACTCTGTTTGTTGTGACCAATGCAACGCAAAAAGGGTATGGGGACTATATGAGTTGGGAGCAGATCAAAGAGGCCTCTAAGTTTGGAGAGGTGAGTTTGCACACCCACACCCATCCCCACATGACACAGATGAGTGACACAGAAATAAGAAATGAACTAGAGAGTGGCATAAAGATCTACACACAAGCCATGGGAGTAAAACCAGCCTATTTTGCCTATCCTTATGGAGAGTATGACAAGAGAGTAAGAGGTCTTGTTAAAGAGTATGGTTTTCAGGCAATCTTTAATCAAGATGCTGGAGCTGTGAGTGCCCAATCTAATATTTATGATATTGATAGAACGGCTATTGGTGAGAATACAAGTATGGGCTACGCTACAAGTTTTAAATACCTTCCAGTGAAGTGGAATATTATCCGAAGTAAAAATAATTTGGATATAATTGAGGGTGAGGTAGACAGCTCTATTACAACAATAGAGATCTATGTCAGTGGTTATGGATGGGAAAGAGTTCCCGTTACAGATGGCAAGTTTAGTTACAAATTTGATAAGCCAATTAAACTCGATAGAAGCAGGGTCATTGCAAAAACTGCAAAGATGGAGCAAGCTTCTATTGTAGTAATGAAACAAAAAGAGGAGAGAAGTGATGGTAAATGAGATTTTAGATGAAGCTAAAGTTTCTATGGAAAAGAGCGTGGACTCTTTAAAAAGAGACTACACAACCTTGAGAACTGGTAAAGTATCTGCAAAGATATTAGAGGGCGTTTCAGTAGATTATTATGGAAACCCAACTCCTTTAAATGGGGTAGCAACAATTGCTGTGATTGATGCCAACACAATCACAATTACTCCATGGGAAAAAAAGATGGTTGGTGATATTGAAAGAGCTATCTCTGCTGCAAATATTGGCATTACTCCTAATAACAATGGAGAAGCTGTTATTCTCTCTTTTCCTCCAATGACAGTGGAACAGAGAAAAGAGACAGCCAAAAAAGCAAAATCTATGACAGAAAATGCCAAAGTTGCTATCAGAAATATTCGTAAAGATGCCAACA
>JAABTA010000215.1 GCA_011390075.1 Helicobacteraceae bacterium
TGACAATTTATTACTGGTTTTTAGATCTGTGTAGTTGAGAAGTGGCAAATACACTTTTGTAGGTTTAGCAAACAGTGATGGCACAATAGCAAAACCATCTTCAAAATCATACTTGTAGAGATCTTGTAATAGTTCTTGCCATATTTGGATGAACTCTTTTGAGTGGGTCATTGTTTAAAAAATCCTATCCCTATATTTTTATTCACAAACACATACCACGCAATTAAAAAAGAGGGAATAAGCATCAATAGATGAATCACCACCCCACTTACAAGTGCCTCCTCTTTGCCTACACCATAAAGACCCAAAGCAAAAACAACTCCAGCTTGATAGGTACCGATTCCGCCAGGTAGCAGTGGCAAGCTCATGGCAACGCTCGATATTACAAAAACAATAAGAACCATTCCTAAATCAAGCTCAAACCCTGCCACACAGACGAAAAAGAGATATGTTGTCATAAGATAGCTCGCCCACACAAGAGCAGAATAGAAAAAGTTTTTGATTAAATCTTCTTTGCTATGAAGCTCATAGGTATATTTGTAAGTCTTAAAGAGAAAGTTGCGCAGAACTTTGTTTGGAACAAGTATAAAAACCTTTTTTAAAGGAATAAATTTTAGCAAAAAAAATCCAGCAATAATAGAGACCACCAGCAGTGTTGAGTAAAGAGCACTATGTTCTAAATCTAATAAAAAAATAGCTGTAAGCATAGCTAATAAACCTAAAAGAAGCACATCAAACACCCGCTCCATAAACAAAACAGCCATAGCTCGTGAGGCTCTATAGTTGTAAAATTTTTTGAGATAAACAATCTTAGAGAGCTCCCCCGCTTTAGCAGGAAGCAGAAAGTTTAAAAAGGCACTAATTCCAATAGCTTCAAATGAAGCAAGCAAGGAGATCTTATCTTTTGTAAGAAACCGCCATCTAAGGCTTAGAAAAAAGTCACTCAAAACAACAGAAATCATAACCGCAACACTCCAAAGATAGGAGTAGTTTTCAAAAGCAACGACAATCTTCCCCCATGAGAGGTCACTCAAAAGGTAGTAAAAAAGGGCTATTAGAATTGTGTATTTAATTATCTGTTTCATATCTCTCTAAATAAGTATAAATTATTGGACTTGCTAATAGTATCATAAATGGCTCAACTGGCAAACGGTACCGCAAAGAAGCAATAAAAACAAGGTGCACCCCCGTTAATAGTGCAAGATAAAGCAACATAGGAGAATACAGCCAAATCTTATCTCTAAAGCGAAAAAGAGCTATAAGAAATAGAATAAAAACAACACCATAGCTAAGCAAAGATATTAAGTTGTAGTACCATTTGTTGTATCCAGGATCGTAAAAAATGGGGCTATAGAGCCTCATGAGCTTACGAAACTCCAGCACTAACCAATCCGTGGGGTTCTCTTTAATCCAGTTAATTCCAGCTTCCCACATTGCTTTGTCTTTAAGGGCTGGATCTTTAATGTGTGCAAAACTGGAAGTATCTAGATCCACTCCTCCAATTCCTCCACCGGTTTTATTCATTGGATTGTTCCCACTATAAAATACTTTTCCACTCTCTCCAACACTCGTGGCTACAAATTCTCCATGAACATGATAATTTCGAATCCACCAAGGAGTCATGGTAAGAGTAAAAACAAAGCCACCAACAAAGACAATTTTTGTCAAAAATTTTAGATCTTTACCATTACGAAAAGCCACAAAAACAAAAAGTGCCAGAAAAAAAATCAACATAGGTAAATTAGCAAATCGCACCAAAGTATCAAGCCCAAAGAAAAAGCTAAAGAGTGCCAAATCTTTAAGCCTAAAAAATTTAATAAAACGCACGGAAAACAAAAAGGCAAGATATAACAAAAAAAGATAGATTGTTTCCGAAAGAAGTGCTATAGAGTAGAAGTTAAAAAACGGATAGAGAGCAAAAATTATAGCCGTAATATTGGCGATTTTTTGATCTTTAAAAATCTCTAAAGAGATTTTATAACCAAGAACCACCGTTAAACTAGCAACTAAAATATTCCCTACTGCAAAGGCATCTATCCCAATCAATTTAGTAAGTGGATAAAAAAGCGCATAAAAATAGGGTGTTCCAGGAGCATCCCTTATCGCATCACTGGGAAATAAAAATCCGCTACTCCAGATCTCTTCGGCAGTTTTTATATACCATTGCCCATCTAAAAAGGGTTGAGCCCCCATTAATGCAAGCAAAATAATTTTTATAATAATAGAAAAAAGAAAGATTTTTTGAATTAAGTTATTGCTATTAATAATTTTTAAAACCATTGATTACTTTCTATTGTTTTTTTATCCCAATTACCTAATAGTTCTTTGTCAAATATAGGTTTTTCAGCACCGCTTTGTTCAAGAACAATAAAGGGGTAGTTTTGGTAGATAGTCTTATATCCAACTACATCAAAACTAAGCATATAATCATATGTATTTTTCTCTTTATTAGCTCTATATTTTATATTCTGAACACTATAGGGATAAGTTGATTTTTAACTATTTTCTAAACCTCTTATTCTTAAACATGATCGCTTGTATCGCAAGCGGTCTTTTTGACATATTTAAAAATTTATCTCAACTACAGCGACTTCTCCCCCCCTAACTACATACTTCTACTATAACACTATTTCTTTGGCACACTACTAATATCAATA
>JAABTA010000020.1 GCA_011390075.1 Helicobacteraceae bacterium
TATGCTACAATCACACAAATTTCTAAAAGGTTGTAGTCATGCATATTGCATTTGAAGTTGTCCCTAGAAATGAAGAGTCTCGAGATAAACAGATTAAGTTTGTAGAGGAACAACTACATTTTATTGATACAATTAATGTTCCTGATATTTTGCGTTTTCCTATTAGAAGCTGGGAGGTGGCATCTTTTGTAGATAGCACTCGATATAAATTTATCCCTCATTTTCGCGCCATAGATTTTGATCTGCAAGGGGAGTATATTTATGAGATTATTGAAAAATACAATCTAAGCGAGGTACTATTAGTCTCTGGGGATCCACCACCAAATATGTCCTATAAGGTGTATGATAACTCTACTATCGACTCTATTCAAGCTATCAAAAAAAGATTTCCTGATATTACCATCTATGCAGGTTTTGATTCCTACCGTTACTCGATAAAAGCGGAAAAAGAGACGATGCTTAAAAAGCTTGAGTATGGTGCAGACTATCTTATGAGCCAGCCATTTTTTGATATGAGACTCTTAGAGATCTATGCTGATTTAATACCAAAAGAGCAACTTTTTTTAGGCATTAGCCCAGTATTAACAGAAAAAAGCAAATCCTATTGGGAGAGAGTGAATAATGTTGTATTTCCCAAAGACTTTGAACCAACCTATCAGTGGAATATAGAGTTTGCAAAAAAGGTACTTGATTTTGCAAAAACTCATCATAGCAATGTCTATTTTATGCCCATTAATGTCAACTTAGAGGAGTATTTTCTCCCAATACAAGAGTATATAAGCTAGGAGAGTGCTACTCTCCTATAACTCTTTCTAGTGTTGCATTAGCTAATAAGAGACCATATTTTGCGCTGTTGAGATCTGAGAGAGACTTTGTAAGATCTTCTCTCGCATCCAAAAGATCTGTGTTATCAGCTACCCCTTGCTGAAACTTATCATTCACAGCATCATAGCTCCTTTGAGCACTCTCATACGCTTTGCTAGCAACAACAAGGCTTTTTTGCGCTAAGCTAAGATCTGAAAATGCTGCTTGGAGCTGGTACTCTAGCTCTAGTTTCAGATCGCTTACTCTCTCTTCTATCATAAGGCTTTGGAGTTGTAACTGCTCACTTTTTTGTTTGGTTGCGCCACCATTATAGAGATTCCACGAAAGAGTCAGTCTTGCCACTGTTTCGCTCTTTGGCTGTGTTATGGCGGTGGCGCTTCGCTTCTCCTCTTCATAGATGTTGTGATTAAGTGCAAGATTGGCTTTTGGTAGATGCGCTCCATCAACGCTCTCTTTTTGGTTATTCATTGCACTTTTTTGAGCCAGCAAGGCAGCTAGCTCACTTCTTGAGGAGAGCATTTTTGCTTTGAGCTGTTCAAATTGGTATTGGGAGCTATCGCTTCTTTGAGGCTCTTGTAGTGCTTCATTTTTATCTAAAACCCCACCTAGGACTCTTTTGAGTCTCAGCCAAGAAGTTGCCACTTTATTGTGGGCTTGTAAGAGGTCTTTCTCGACGCTTAATTTACTCACCTCTACTTTTAAGAGCTCATCTATAGAGATAATTCCTTGTTCTAACTGCAAACTGGCTCTTTTAAATTGCTCATTTAAAAGATCTAAGGATGCCTGTAGGTTCTCTAGCTCCATTTTTGCATTGAGATGGTTAATAAAACTCTCTTTAATAGTAAGGGCTAGATCTGCAACAGTGGCTTTTTTTTCTAGCTGGGCTATTTTGAGAGAATCTTTGGCGCTCTCTTTGGCAAAGTAGTCACTCATCCCATTAAAGAGATTCACTTGAGCAGAGAGGTTTATCACCCCAAAACTTTTTTCGCTAGATGCAATCTCTTTATCCCGCAGTGTATAGATATAATTACCATCTACCTTAGGCAAAAAGTGACTCCCCGCAAGCTCAACTCCAAGAGCGTCTATAGCAATTTGTGAATTGGCATTTTTTACTAAAGAGGAGTTATTAATTCCCCTTTGAACTGCCTCTTCTATTGTAAGAGAAAACAGAACTGTTGTACTAAGAAGTGCTAAAGCTATTTTTTTCATAATTCGTCCTCTTTTTCTGTTTTGTTTTTGAGTTTTTCCATTTTAATCACAAAGAAAAGCATCGCTGGAATAACAAAAATGGTAAAAAATGTTGAGAACGCTAACCCCCCTGTGATGACACTTCCTAGTCCTCTATAAAATTCACTTCCCGGTCCTGGAACCAAAACAAGAGGAATCATCCCCGAAATAGATGTGAGAGAACTCATAAAAATTGGGCGAAGCCTGCTATGGGTTGCTGCGATAACCGCTTGTTTATGTTTGAATCCAAAGTTTCGTATGTTATTCAAACTTTGGTGGACAATTAAGATGGCATTATTGACAACAATACCAATAAGAATAATAAACCCAAGCATCGTCAGAATATCTAGTGGTTGTGGCGCAATAAACATATTGGTCATGTAAAGACCAATAAATCCACCAGCGGCCGCCATTGGAACAGTAAATAAAATGACAATTGGGTAGATAAAATTACCAAACAGAGCACTCATCAAGAGATAGACAATAGCAATGGCAAAAATCAAGTTCCATTTCATTGAGCTAACTGTCTGGGTCAGTTTATCTGCTTGCCCAGAGAGGCTAATATTAGCTCCCTGAACCGCTGGATTTTTACTAAAATTTTGAATAATTCCCTCTTCCAAAGTTGCCATAGCCTCCTCTAAAGTAATGCTCTCAGGAGGGGTCACTTGCAAGGTGATGGTTCTTCTTCCTTGGGAGTGTCTAATCTGTGTAATTCCTGTGGTTCGCTCCATCTGTGCAAGGTTTGCTAGTGGCACAAGTCCAGAGCTTGGTGTAGCAACTTGTGTATTAAGAAGCTCTTCGGGAGAGCGTATCTCTTTATTGGATTTTAAGATAAGGTCTATTGAGTTTTTTCCCTCTTGGGTAAAGTCATCAATTTTTCTTCCATCTAGCAATACATCAGCAGCAAATCCAAAAGAGCTTGTGCTCATGCCAACACTTGTAAGTGCAAATCTATCTGGAGAGATCTTCGCCTCTGGAAACAGCAACTCAATAGAGGGAACAGGTCGAATTTGCGCCGTTGGCATCACCTCTTTGACAGCGCCAAAAAGCATACCACCAATTTGGGCAAGTTGATCGATATTGGCTCCTGTGATATCTAGATCAATGCTTCTTCCCTCACCAATACCCTGTTCAAAAACACCTCGCTGCAAAGAGATTCCAAAAACCCCAGGAAAACTATTGACTTTAGGAACCATTGCAGGAATGAGTTCTTTGGCTCTTTGCTCTTCTGTGGACATAATCCCTGAAAGCACAAAATCCCCTCTTGAGACAAAAAACATCCTTCTAATTGGTGGAATACCATCTACCTCCTCTTGTGCAAAGTGAGGGCTCACAAGCTCAAAAAGTTGCTCTCCTATATCCTCTCTCTCCTCATAAGAGAGCCCTGGAGGGGGAAGCAAAATATTCATTATAAAGTTCTGATTACCTTGTGGGAGATACTCCATCTTTGGAAAGAGCGTATAGACAATCAGCACCGACACACCACTCAAAGTGGCAACCGTCAGAAGTTGATTTTTAACATTTTTAAGACTCCATGTAACAATAGCCATTAAAAATCTATTAATTTTTCTGCCAATATCCACAAGTAAGGAGGTGTGGTGGTGCTTATCTTGAAGCTCCTCTTTGCTTAGTGTGTGTTCGTGTTTGGCGGTGCGCTTCATTATCTGTGTCCAGATCATAGGAATAACAGAGATGGATACAAAAAGCGAGAAAGAGATAGCTGATGTTACAGCAATGGCAATATCTTTAAAGAGTTGCCCCGCCTCGTCTTGCAAGAAGATAATTGGCAAGAAAACAGCAATAGTTGTAAGCGCCGAAGCAATCAATGCACCCCAAACTTCATTGGCACCGTCATAAGCGGCCTCAAAAAACTTCTTGCCTAGTTTTCTGTGTCTATCAATGTTTTCTAGCACCACAATAGCACTATCTAAAAGCATACCCACAGCAAAAGAGATCCCCGCTAAAGAGATGGTGTTAAGGCTCCTATCCATAGCTAGCAGTATCGTAAATGTCGAGATAATACTAATAGGAATAGCTAGAGCCACAACGGTGGTAGAGGATATTGAACGCAAAAAGAGCATCAGTACAATAATGGCCAGTACAGCGCCCACTAAAATATTTTGCTGGACTAGTTCTATAGCGCCGTTAATATATTTTCTTTGATCATAAAACCACTCAATATGGATTTTATGCTCTGGAAGCACCGCTTCGTTAAGATGGTTTACAACCTTTTCTACTCGGTTGGTCAGATCGACAATATTTGTATTTGGCTCAGGTCGCACGCCCATTACAATAGCCTCAACAGGGGCAGCAAGATCTTGAGATCTCTGCAAGATCTTAACACTCTTTTTTTGATAGCCTTTACTCACATCAGCTAACTCTTTAAGCTTGACCTCTCGTTGTCCATCAGCAATGACAACAATATTTTCAATAGCTTCAACAGATTTTAACGCGCCCGCGGTACGCACACGATAGGTTCTTCTATCTATATCAACCGATCCTGCTGAGATATCTGCATTTTCTGCTCGCACAATATTAGCAATTTGATCGATTGTAAGATTATGTGCTGCAAGTCTTTCTTGATCAAGCTGAATATGGAGCTCTTCTGGCGTACCGCCTCCTTCAAAAAGTGAGGCAACCCCCTCTACTCGCTCTATCTCCTCTTTGATATTATTCTCTACAAAAGTTTTATAGGTGTTAATATCCCTTGGATTGTCTTTATCAGCTACTAGCCCCATCCACACAACAGGAGAGGCATTAGCCCCTGAGGAGTTAATAATAGGTTTATTGACATTTTCAGGATATCTATCTACTTGGTCTAGCTTATTAGAGACCTCTAGTAAAGCCTTGTTCATATCTGTGCCAATTTGGAAAGTAAGGGTAACTTCCCCTCTATTATCAGAGGATGTAGAGATATACTTTACAAGCCCTTGAATACTTTTGAGTTGCTCCTCTTGTTTTGTAATCACCTCTCTTTCAATCTCATAAGGAGTGGCCCCTGGCCAGATAGTTTGAATGGAGATCTCTGGCTGGACAACATTGGGTGTGAGTCTATATGGCAACTTCTCGAGCGAGACAAAACCAAACATCAAAAGAAGCAAAACACCAACAGCAATAGTAACAGGTTTGGTTATGGAGGTTTTAATAAAATCCATCTACTCTCCTACTACTCTTACAGGAGAGTTTGGAAATATTCTCTCATTTCCTTTGACAACAACTTGTGCCCCTTGGACTAAGCCTTGTGCACTCACTGCCGCTTGTCCCTCTTCAAATCCAATAACTTGCACTGGCATCATATTTGCCTTGCCATCTTTAACTGTAAAAATAACCTCTTGATTAAATTTTTGGATGACAGCATCTCGTGGCACAAGGAGCGCTTCTTGTCTCTCGATTGCAGGAAGAGAGACTAAAACACTCATCCCCTCTATCAGTCCTTTAGGATCTATCACCTCTAGTTTCACAGGAAAAGTTCTTGTTCTTATATCGGCTTGCGGAATAATAGATCCAAGCGCAACACTCACCTCTTTGCCATTAGCTTTGGCAATAATCATAGAGTCTTGATCTAGATAAGAGAGAAATTTAGCAGGAACATTTAACACAATCTCTAAAGATCTTGTGTCAACAATTTTGGCAACACTGCTTCCCGTTGCCACCCACTCTCCAACATCTTTGAGTTTAGTTGTAACCACCCCTGTGTAGGGAGCTTTGATCTCTCTATTGGCTCTTTGGATAAACAGTGTCTCTAAAGAGGCTTCTAGGGAGCTATATTGGGCTTGGAGTTTTTCGTAAGTGTATTTGACACTCTCGTAGTTTTGCTCAGAGATGCTTCTGTTTTGGTAGAGTTTATCAATTCTTGCATACTCTTTTTCCTGCCTATTTAAATCTGCTAAAAGTGCCCGAAGAGAGCTCTGTGTCTTTTTAATCTCTGCTTCTAAAAGTTCCGTATCAAGAGCAAAAAGTGTCTCTCCTTTTTCCACAAGATCTCCCTCTTGGAAAGTGACTTTTTCAATAATTCCGCTCTCTTTACTGGCAAGATCAGAAGATTTTGTGTAGTAAGCTGTGCCAATAAATTCTTGCAAAGGATTCACAGTTCCCTCTATCACCTTAGCGACCTCCACTGCAGCTGGAGGCTTTTTTTCTGCAGCAAAAAGGGAAAGGGATACTCCTAAAATAGCGATACAAACTGTCTGAAAAGTTTTGAACATAAAAAACCTTTATTTTAAATTGTCAGAATTATACAGAAAAAATCTTACTAGAAAGATAAAATGGCAAAATTTATAGAAATTTTTACCTTTTTTTATTACAATGAGATAAAAACACAAGGAACATAGATGATTTCAAAAGAGGAAGCGTTTAAAGAGTTTAAAGCATACGAAAAACAAAGAGAGAACTTTTTTGCCTTTTTAGATGAAAATATTCCACAAAAAGAGGCAAGTCTTGCATACGATTTTGAGCAGTGTAAAACATTAGATTCCCAAAGAGTGTATGAGCTCTTTTTTAAGCTTGATTACCAAGCAAGAAAAGTGCGTGGAGTTGCTATTTCTTTGATTAACGAGCAAGAAGAGGGCAAAGATTAGCCCTCTACGCTCTAGCCGATCGTTTAAAACTAAATCCTAAAAAGCCACTGTTTTTAAGGGGTTGTTTTTTTCTTTTATTCAAGATCTTGACTTCAGAGAAAAAAACTTCTCGCATCTCTTCTAAGAGCTTAATCTCTTTTTGCAACGCTTGCAGATCGTTTTTTTTGAGATTTCTGCTACTGAGTGTTCTTAGAAGATCTTTTGCGTATCCGTTGATCTCATCTTGAAATTCTTCAAGAATTTTTTTTCTTCTTTGTTTAATTTGGATGGTTGTAAGACCTGTCGGATCGAGCATTTATACAGCCTTTATTCAGTTTTAAGTACTATCTGTTTTATAGTTCTAGCAAAAGTTAATCCAAAAGAGCAAAAATGGCAAAAAGAGAAGTCACCTATAACCACACTATCTTTCCTATTAGCTACGAGATTCTCTATCCAAACAATACAAAAACAATTATTTTTCTTCATGGCTGGCTCAGTAAAAAAGAGCTTATGAAACAAGCCTTTGGCAACTCTTTTAAAGAATATAAACACATCTATATTGATATGCCAGGATTTGGAGCTAGCCCAAACTCTCAAACGCTTACAACTCAAGATTACAAAAATATTATCGAGCTATTTTTAGAAGCGATCAAAGAGCCACCAGAGACTATTTTTGGGCACTCCTTTGGAGGCAAAGTGGCCACACTGATGCAACCTAAAAACCTTGTTCTACTCTCTAGTGCTGGGATTTTGGAGAAAAAAGCTTTTGGTGTTCAGTTAAAAATTTTAACCTTTAAACTTCTCAAACCTTTTGGAGGGAAAAAAATAGCAAAGTTTTTTGCCACAAGTGATGCAAAAGATATGAGTCAAAACATGTATGAAACACTCAAAAATGTTGTCAACGAAGACTTTACAGAGCACTTTAAAGCCTACAAAGGCAACGCTCAGATCTTTTGGGGAAAAGCGGATAGTGCCACAACTTTGCAATCTGGTGAAAAGATCTCTAGGCTTATTAAAAATGCAAATTTTTTTCCTTTAGAGGGTGATCACTTTTTCTTTCTGTTTCACCCTAAAACAATTGAGCAGTTGATAACTTTAGAACAATAGGATGATAATGGAAGGTCGAATTCTTTTTTATAATGGGCAAACAGGCAGCGGAAAACTGATACTAGAATCAGGAAATAAGCTAGATTTTACAGTAGACCAGTGGAACGATTTTCACTCTGTGCCAAGAGTTGGCACTTTGCTTGAGTGCTCTTTTGAAGGGGAGAATCTAGAGGGTGTCAAGCCAAAAAAAGAGCAAGCTTTAAAAACCAATGAAACAATAGAGCCAACAAAGATCTCTGCAGGAACACCTACCTTTACAGTGGAAGAGACAATTAATAACTACTTTCGTCCTATCGACTTTTTAATAGGGGAACCACCAGAAGTTGTCAACACAAAAGAGCAACTAGACTATTTTTTATCCAGAAGATTTCTTATGACTTCTTACAATAATCTTAAAAGCCTAGACCCTTCTCTCTATGAAAATTGTGATGTGAAACAGACAGAAGAGGAGCTCAAGCAACTCCATAAAGGCTACACAACTATTCAAGATAAACTAGAGTCCCCAAAACTGGCTTTTGAGATTGTTTTTTTACGATCTCAGCCTGAGTATCTCCATTTTATTCGCCATAAAGAGAACTGCATTAGCAGAAGCTCAGTCTTAAGCCACCTAGAAGAGTCTCTGTTTCCTGATATTCAAAAAAAAGAGCAAGAGTTTAAAAAAATGCTCAAAACCGATGCAAAGAGAGACTCTTTAGAACATGAGCTCAAAAGAATGAGACGGCACTATGTTGATGCGATTCATGAGAATGCCAATCTTTCACAAGAGCTTAAAAGTATGGAAGATATCAAAAAGATCTATAAAGAATCCTATTACGAGTCTTTCTCTGGACAGTTCCAGCAAAAGGGAAAACTCTATCTTAAAATGATTGCTAAGATCTTAAACTACAGAGCCTACAAACTAGACAAACTCATCTGGAGAGGTGCTGATCAATCCAAAGCTATTAGAGAGTTTTTTATTCAAGGTGGCATCGAAGGCGAGTACTCAACCATCACCTACCTAAGATACTACCTCAACACCCTAGATAAAGAAAAACTA
>JAABTA010000216.1 GCA_011390075.1 Helicobacteraceae bacterium
ACATTTGGAGATAGAACCTATATTATTGCCGAGGTTGGCTCTAATCACAAAAGAGATCTTGATTTGGCAAAGGCCCATATCGAAGCTGCAAAAGAGGCTGGAGCAGACGCTGTAAAATTTCAGTGTTTGAGTGTCAAAAATCAATACTTTAACCCTTCAAAAGAGATAGCCTCTTTGCACCAAAAAATCGATTTTGACGAAGATTGGACATACAGGCTCAAAGAGTATGCAGATAGCGTTGGCATTGAATTTTGCTCTTCGGCAACCTATCTAGAAGCTATAGATCTTTTAGAAGATGCTGGAGTGAAATTTCACAAAATTGCTTCAGCGCAAGTGGGGCTTTTTCCGCAACTTGTCAAAAAAACAGCACAGTTGCAAAAGCCAACTCTTCTTTCAACGGGACTTGTCAATTATGACGAGCTCACACGAATGGTTAATCTATTTAGAGAAGTTGGAAATACTCAGTTTTTATTGCTTCATTGCAATAGCATCTATCCCACTCCCTATGAAAAAGTGCATCTACACAGAATGGAAGTTTATAGAAAAATGTTTGGAAATCCTGTAGGATTTTCTGATCACACTTTAGGTATTCATATTCCACAAGTAGCTGTCTCTTTGGGGGCAAAAGTGATTGAAAAGCATTTTGTTCTTAATGAGAGTATTGATACACCTGATTCTAAGATCTCTATTGCTCCTAAGCTCTTCAAGCAGATGGTGGAAAATATGAGAGATATAGAGCAAAGCCTCTTTGGCGCCCCACGGGTAGATTTAGAGAAAGAGGAGCTTGCATTTAAAGCAAAGATTGCCTATAAATTAGTGCTGCATAGAGACAAAAAAAAGGGAGACTCTTTTTGCAAAGAGGATTTTATCTATCTAAGAAGCCAAGAAGGGATTGATGTGAGAAAAGAAGCGTTTATTATTAATCATTTTTGTCTAAAGAACGATGTTAGTGCTAAGAGCCAGCTGTGTTGGCACGACCTGGAAGGAAAAGAGGACTAATGCTTCTATTTACAGAAATATTTTTTGGAATTATTCTATTTATCTTTATTAATTGGTACATCTATGATAGATATGTCCAGAGAAAACACCAGCTTTTAATTAACTACCCAATTATTGGACGCATGCGCTATGTATTTGAAGCACTAAGAGAGCCCTTTAGGCAGTATTTTGGAGATGAGGACTTTTATGAGTCAAAAGACAAGGTCGATTGGGTCTATAAAGCAGCTAGGGATGTGCCAAACTATATCTCTTTTTCTCCCAATCAGCCTCAGCCAAACCCTAAATTTTTGCTCAAACACGCAAGCCGTCCTTATAACGATGAAGAGGTCAGCGAAGATTTTAGTGTTACCTTTGGAGAGAAAAGAGAGATCCCATTTACCACAAACTCTCTTATTGGAAGAGGGGCTATGAGTGATGGTGCTATCTCTCCTGAGGGGACAAGAGCTTTTGTTATGGGCGCTTTTGAGGGAAAATTTCCATTGAACACAGGGGAGGGGAGCCTTACTTCTAACTTTTTCATGACCCATAAAAGCCATGATGATAACTACATGGATAGAGTGGTCATCTCAGGAGCCAATAGACTGCTTTTTATGATTATTAAAAAGCTTTTTAATAACTATGTTGCTATTAGTGCCTTTCGTAAGCTTTTTTTGCCAAAAAACTACGAAGATACCTATATATTTGATAGGGAATCTCTTGTCTTTTTTAGACCCAACTGGGATGCACCCCTTGATAGTTTTCCCGATGAGGTGCCTCAGGATATGCCCGATATTGTGTTTCAAATGAGCTCGGGACTCTTTGGTTGTAGAGATAAAAATGGTAAGTTTAGCGAAAATAGATATGCCAAAGTGATGCGTTTTTGTAAGATGACGGAGATAAAACTAGCCCAAGGCGCCAAGCAGACAGGGGGAAAACTTTTAGGCTCAAAAGTGAGCCACGCCATCTCCTTTTTTAGAGGTGTAAAGCCTTTTAAAACCATCTTTTCTCCCAATCGGTTTCCTTTTGCCAATTCAGAGGCAGAGCTTCTAGATTTTGTGGCAAGATTGCAAAAAGTCTCTAAAAAACCTGTGGGTATTAAGATTGTTGTCTCTGGCAAAGATAGCATCGAAGACCTTGCTATTGAGATTAAAAGAAGAAAAGTAAATAACCTAGAGGGAATGCCAGATTTTATCTCCATCGATGGCGGTGATGGAGGGACAGGGACAGCGCCACTTTCACTGATGGAGCGAATAGGTTTGCATGTGAAAGATTCTTTGTTTATTGTAGATGAGATCTTTAGAGAACACGGCATTAGAGACGATCTCAAACTCATTGCCAGTGGCAAAATCCTCACTCCTGATGATGTTGTGATTGCCCTTGCATTAGGGGCCGATTTTGTCAATATTGCTAGAGGATTTATGATGAGTGGTGGCTGTATTAGGGCGAGAATGTGTTCAGGCACTGGGAGCCATCAATGTCCTGTTGGTCTTGCTACACAAGATAAAAAGCTAAGAGGCTCCTACCTCGTCTACAAGCAAGCAGACAAGATTGCTAATTACCACAACAATTTAATAAAAGAGATAAAGATTATTCTAGCAATTATGGGAATTAAACACCACTCCCATCTACGAAAAGAGCATTTAACTTTTGTAGATAGAAATGGGTTTATCTAT
>JAABTA010000217.1 GCA_011390075.1 Helicobacteraceae bacterium
TTTTCTTGTGTATCTTTATAGGTAGAGATCTTGATAATATTGTTATTAATATCTATGAGTGGTCGCTTCTGTTTATCAAAAACAGTGATGTGGTTGATATTGATAAATCCTAGTTTTTGATAGATCTCTAGGGCGAGTTTTTTCTTCTCCTCATCAAATAAAATAGCATCATAATCGCGTATATTTTGGTATCGGTTAATCAGATTAACAACAGAGACGATATAGTCATCTTTTGTCAAGCGAATGCTCTTTTCTTCCAATGTGTTTTCTATGGATTTAAGCCTGCGCTCGAGGTTGGCTACACTAGCTCTTAAAAGCTTCTCTTCTCGCTCTTTGTAGCTTTTTTCGAAATAGTAATTTGCTGAAACCCACATAAGAAACAGGGCGATAGATATCGTTGAGATCTGAAGAATTAAAAGTTTAGACTGGAGTTTCACTGACTAGCTTCCTTTGTAACAGACCCTGTCAATCTTGTAAATTTTAAAAATGAGGGATTCATCAAAATATAGGTTTTACTTTGAGGGCATTCTCTTTGGTGATTATTTGTGTAGGAATGACAATCTCTTGACCCACACTTTTGCCTTCTAAGATCTTGAGAGTCGCTTCTGCACCCTCTTTTGCCCCAGTTGGATAGACAAAGCTTGCATCAAGTTTGCCCTCTATAATAAGATCTCTCGCTTTTGCAATGTAGTCAATGCCTGTGATAATTTTGCTTTTAGGATCGATTCCATTTGCCTCTAGTGCCATAATTGCTCCAATTGCCATAGAGTCACTCTGGGCATAGATGGCGTCAAATTCTAAACCCTCTTTAATGGCCATTTCTGTTTGTATAATTGCTTCTGCTCGTAAAGAGTTAGCAACCTTTGTTCCGACAACCTCTATATTTTTGTATTTTTTAATCTCTTCCATAAAACCTTCGGTTCTTCGAATGCCAGGAGTGGAGGTTGGCACATGTTGCAAGATAAGCACTTTTCCCTTTTGTTGAAGCTTTTGGGCTATAAATTGTGCGGCATTTTTACCAATATCTCTATTATCTGGGTGGATAAAAGTGGTGTAGTCTTTTGTTTCAATGGTTCGCGAGAGCAACACAACAGGTCTGCCACTTTTGTAGATATTTGCAATAACAGGCGTCATTAACTTTGCATCCATAGGAGAGCTAATCAAAACATCCACACCCCTGCGGTGGAGGTCTTCTATATTTTTCACCTGCAAGGCACTGATGCCTTTGCCATCTGTGTAGATAAATTTGATATTTTTATGTTTCTTAAACTCCTCTTGGAGCTGTCTTACTTGGGCTGCCCTCCAGTCATTTCCCATTGTATCTTGGGCAAAACCGACTGTGAAATCAGCAGAGAAGACAAGAGAAGATAATAAAATGAGCGAGGTAAAAAATTTCATACATAATCCTTTAGAATTAATCTATAATTATAGTTATTTAAACTAAATCTAACAAATGATAAAGACTCAAAAGAGCTTTCTGGGCACTTTTTTCTTGGATCTCTTCTCTGCTTCCTTGGAAACGATGTGTTGCAATCTGTGGTTCTTTGCCTTTTTGCAACACTCCAATAACCACAGTGCCCACAGGTTTATGCTCACTACCGCCACTAGGCCCTGCAACCCCACTTATAGCCAGGGCATAATCTGCATGAAACTTTTCCAATACCCCTTGGCACATAGTGGCAACAACCCCCTCGCTTACAGCGCCAGATTGTTGGAGACTCTCTTTTGATACCCCTAATTCTTGGGTTTTTATCTCGTTGGAATAGGTGACTATGGAGCCATTAAAAATATCAGAACTCCCACTTATTTGTGTAATTTTAGAAGCAATCAAGCCTCCTGTACAGCTCTCTGCGCAGGTAAGAGTCTTGCCTTGTTTGCGTAAAAAATCTTGGAGGGTTTGCATATTTTTTTGGGTAAAGACCTCTGTTTTCATACTCTATCCTTTGGTATAATCTCTGTAAATTTTATCAAAAGGTATGTTTTGGAAGCTTTAATATTTGATTTTGATGGTGTGATACTTGACTCTATGGGCGTAAAGGATAGAGCCTTTGTGGCCATTTTTCAAGAGGAAGCAACGGATGAAGAGATTGAGCGATTTATTAGCTACCACAGAGAAAATGGTGGAATCTATAGGTTTGTTAAGATCCGCTACTTCTACGAAGAGATTTTGGGTCAAACAATGGATGATGCCAAGGTGCAAGAAAAAGCAGAAGCATTTGGCAGATATGTCCTAGAGAATATAAATAGCGAAAGCGCTCTTATTAAAGACACTTTCGACTTTATCCAGAAAGCCTCAAATCTTTTGCCACTACACATCGCCTCTGGCGCTTTAGAGAGCGAGCTAAAACAGATCTGTAATGATCTAAAAATCACCCAATATTTCCAATCTATCCACGGATCGCCAACACCAAAGCCAATGCTTATTAGCGAGATTATAGTAAGCAATGGCTACAATCCCAAAAAGTGCGCCATGTTTGGAGACTCTAAAAACGATTACGACGCTGCCAAAGTAAACAAAGTGCCTTTTTTTGGTTACAACAAAAAGAGCATTAGCGATCTTGGAGAGGGGTATTTAGAGAGTTTTAACGATTTTGAGATTACTTTATCTTAAATAATTTTTTGATAGAGGCTAAAATACCTTTTTTTGG
>JAABTA010000218.1 GCA_011390075.1 Helicobacteraceae bacterium
AGAAAAATCGATTGATTATTTCTACGACATAGCCGAGCTTAAGGGAGTAACCATTATCCCTGATATTGAAAAAGATATCTATCTCTATTTTGTGCCTGCAAAACTGCAAAAAATAATTGATAATAATCTCTCTAACGGAACAAAATACTCCAAGGAGGATGGAAACTTAGAGGTAACTTTAAAAAAAGATAGCAAAAATAACAAGATTATACTGATTTTTAAAGATGACGGTATTGGTATTAAAGACCCTGAAAAGATTTTTAGTAGATACTACAGAGAAGATGAGATTAAAGGCGGTTTTGGCATTGGACTTAATATTGTAAACCGCATTGTCAATGAAGAGGGGATTGATGTCTATGTGAAATCGAAAATCAATGAGGGGACCGAGTTTAAGTACATTTTTCCAATTATTGAGTATAATCACACAAAAGTATCAAAATCAGGATGGCTATGAAACAAACAACCTATGCAAAACTAACAGCTAGAATTATTCTTACTACCTTGGTTGTTACAGTGTTTCTTGCCTATTTTTATGGCAACTACATGAAGAACAACACAGTCACAGATCTCTCTAAATCTGATGCAAAAAAAACTTCTAAACTGATTTTTGAGTCTCTCTACTCTGCCATGGCCAAGGGATGGTCAAAAGAAGAGATGGAAAATGTTATCTCTAGGGTCAATAGTGTGGATACAAATCTTTTAGTGGAAGTTTACAGAAGCAAAAAGGTAGAAGATCTCTTTGGAAAAGTAGAACGAGAGCAAGAGATCTCGCAACCTGTCAAAAAGGCACTTGCGGGAGAAGAGGTCTTTCAGCTTAATGATGACAATACAATGGAGTACTATTTTCCTGTAGTAGCAAAAAAAGAGTGCATCCAATGCCATGTTAACGCTCAAGTTGGTGATGTTAATGGAGTTATTGCTATCAAGCACCCCATTACAAATCTCAAAATCTCTTTAAGCAATCTTATTAACTTTTTTATTGTCTTTATTGTGCTCTTCTCTATTGTGCTTTTTGCGATTTTATTTTTTGAGTTTAATAGACACCTTATCACCCCAATACAAAAACTCATTAATAATATTGGTCTCATTACAAAAAATCGTGATATTACACAAAGAATTAATAATAGCTCTAATATCGAAGAGCTAGCCTCTTTGCAACACTTTTTTAATAAAATGCTTGAGGCGTTAGAGCACCAATTCTTTACAGATAGCCTCACAGGACTTCCTAATAGAAAAATGCTTTTAGATAAAAGCACTGTCAAAGCCTATGCCAATTTAATGCTTATTAATATAGACAGATTTCAAGAAATTAATAGTTTTTATGGACAGAATAAAGGAGATATCATTCTTCTCGAGTTCTCCAAAGAGTTACAAAAAATTATTCCAGAACAGATGTCTCTGTTTAAACTCCAATCCGATGAATTTGCTATCTTAGATCTTGATGATCTCAATACTGTCCAGTTTGAAAAGTTAGCAATTTCAATTATTGAGCATGTTAGTAATAAAAGCTTCATTATAAATAACAATGATATTCACATTAGTATTACCATAGGCATTGCAGAAGGGGACAACAGAATTCTCTCCAATGCAGACATAGCGCTTAAACTTGCTAAAAAGCAGAAAAAAGAGTATCTCATTTATCACCCATCCATGCTAATTGATGAGGAGTATGAAAAAAATATCCTCAAACTTTCAGAGCTTAAAGCTGCTATAGAAGAAAAGAGAATTATCACCCTCTTCCAACCTATTGTCGATACCAAAACGCAAAAGATAAAAAAGTATGAAGCTTTAGTAAGACTTAAAGAGAAAGATGGCTCCCTGACCTCTCCTTTTTACTTTTTAGAGTTTTCAAAACGGGCAAAGATCTATCCTAAGATAACAAGAATTGTTGTGCAACAGTCTTTAGAAAAGTTTAGGCACTCTGTCTATGATCTCTCTATTAATATCTGCGTAGAAGATATTCTTAATCCAGATCTAGTCAAAGATATACGAGAAAAAATCATAGAGTATGATATGGGAGATCGTGTGGTCTTTGAGATTGTTGAGTCTGAGGGAATTGATAATTTTGAAGAGGTATTGCGGTTTATAGAAGATGTAAAAAATCTTGGTTGTAAAATTGCTATTGATGATTTTGGTACAGGATATTCAAACTTTGAGTACCTCATGAAGCTCCAAGTGGACTATATTAAAATAGATGCCTCCATGATAAAAAATATAGACAAAGATGAAAACTCAAAAATCATAGCTGATACTATTAATAAGTTTGCTAAAGAACTTGGTATTCAAACTATTGGTGAGTTTGTCTACTCCCAAAGTGTCTATACCAAGGTAAAAGAGCTCGGCATAGACTATTCACAAGGCTATCTCTTTGGAGAGCCAAGAGAGGCTATTAGTGACTAATCCTCATTATCCTCTCTGACAGCCTCTTTAAACCTTTCGGCAAAATCTGGAAGCACTCCCCTAACAGCAACCCAAGCAGAGAGGGCAGGAACCCCTAGTGGATCTCTTAAGAACTCCTCATACGCCTGTTTAAGAGCCTCGGTAAAGGTCTCTATTGCATCGATCTCTTTTCTTCTGTCAAAATCTAAACCATTAATAAGCGAAAGAGAGTTGTATTTAATAATGGCTTTTCTTGATTCATT
>JAABTA010000219.1 GCA_011390075.1 Helicobacteraceae bacterium
GAGCTCTACAGAGTCATAAGAAAACACACCCAGCAAACAATCAGCTTGACAAACAAAGAGAAAAATAGTGAAAAAATTCTTGATATAGAGGGGCTTTTAGCAGAACTTGAGTCTCAAGAGTTTGTGGAAAAAATCCTTTTGCAATTTAAAGAGCAGTTAGAAGATGGAGAGTTTGCAAGAGTTGTAGAGCAGGTCAAGAATAAAGAGAAAGAGGCTCAGAGGGTTGTGCACTCCCTTAAGGGAGTCAGTGGCAATATAAAAGCCTATGATCTGTATACTATTACACAGATTATAGACAAAAAGCACAAAGAAGACTCTCTTATAACCGATAGAGATCTCAGCCAACTGCAGATGAGTATCGATGCTCTTGTAAAAGAGCTAAGAGCAGTAACTTACAAAAGTGCAAACAAGGGCCAAGAAAGTGCCGCTCAAGGAAAAATCTCAGACCTAGTAGCGAAAGTGAAACAGAGCCTCAAAGGTGGCGATCTAATTGAAGAGGAGCCATTAGACTCTTTAATTGTGGGACTACAAGATCGTGTGAATAAAGAGGAGTTAGAACAATTTAAAACTCTTATTGATAGCTTTGAGTTCGCAGAGGCATTAGAGCTAATGAATAAGTGGAAGGTGTAGATGCAAGAGCATAAACCAACTGTTTTAATTGTGGATGATGAGCAGATTAATCTCTCTTTATTATCCAATATCTTAAAAGATAGCTATAGAGTTAAAATTGCAAAAAATGCCAAAACCGCACTAGACATTATTGCCAACTTTTACATAGATCTTATACTCCTTGATGTTGTTATGCCTGACATGGATGGGTACGAAATGTGCAAGATCTTAAAAAAAAGTGAAAAAACAGAGCATATTCCCGTGATTTTTGTTACAGGAAATACCTCTACAGAGTCAGAGAAAAAGGGATTCTCTTTAGGTGCAGTGGACTACATTACCAAGCCGTTTAATCCCATAACAGTCAAGTCAAGGGCCCGTGCCCACATGAATCTTCATCTGAAGCAGATAGAGCTTGAAATGGTGTCTCAAGAGCTTCAAAAAAAGAATGAAGAGCTTCAAAAGTACATTGACATTGTCGAAAAAATTAGTATCACCGATGGGCTTACCGATGTCTTCAATAGAAGACACTTTAGCAAGATATTCCCAAAGATACTCTCTGCTTCTCAAAGAGAGAATAGGGCTGTCTGTTTTTTGCATATTGATATAGATTACTTCAAACAGTACAATGACAACTACGGACACAAAGCAGGAGATGACGCACTGATTCAGTTTGCCTCCACACTCAAAGAGGTTTTTCAAAGGGGTGACGATATTGTATTTCGTCTTGGTGGCGAAGAGTTTGGGGCTATTTGCCATCCTCAAAACAGAGAGGACGCTATAGCAGCTGGAGAGAGAGTGCAAAAAAGTATAGAAAAGATGGGGATTATTCATGAGTATAGCGATGTATCAAATTTGCTTACCGCATCTATTGGACTTGTGTGTAAAAGCGCTCATGATATTACTAGCGTCGATGCAATATACAAAGAAGCAGATGATCTGCTCTATCAATCAAAAAATAGTGGAAGAAACAGAGTCTCTTCCACTATCTTAATCTAGGATTGCTTGGCGATTTTTTTAAGCTGGGCATTAGAGATTCCCATAGAGGAGGCAACTTGATCTAGAAGTGTGGTTGTCTGGGCGTTGAGCTCTTCTGCAGAAGCTGCTGCCTCTTCACTTGTTGCAGCATTTTGCTGGGTAACGCTGTCTATCTGCTCTATAGCTTTGGAGATGCCTTCCATTTGCTGGGCTTGATCTTGAACGGAGACTGAGATCTCTTTGACTAAGGAGGAGGTTTTCTCAATCCCATCTACAATGTCGCTAAAAGCGGAGTTGGTTTTGCCAGCAATTTTGTTGGCAGTTTTTATCTCATCAATAGCTTTTTGAATAATATCGGCAGTCTCTTTTGCCGCATTGGCGCTTCTTCCGGCAAGTCCTTTTACCTCGTCGGCAACAACGGCAAACCCTAGTCCATGCTCCCCTGCTCTTGCTGCCTCTACTGCTGCATTAAGAGCGAGTAGATTGGTTTGAAATGCGATCTCGTCAATCGTTTTGATAATTTTTGCAATTTGTTCACTAGCCTCTGTGATATTGCGCATAGAGACCATCAGATCTCTTACTTGTGTGTCTCCACTTTTTGCAGCTGTGTTGGTTGTGTCTGCTAGGGAGTTTGCCTCTTTTGTATTGTTGGCATTTTGGATATTGAGCTCTGTGAGGTGATCGATATTGGCACTGACCTCCTCTACGCTACTTGCTTGCTGTGTGGCACCATCTGCAAGACTTGTGGCACTTTGGGCAATCTGATCACTCGCACTGACAAGCTGGTCGCTCGAGGAGTAGATAACACCGATAGAGCGGTTAACTGAACCCATAATGCTTTTGGCTGCCACTGTAGAGATGACACCCACACCTATTAAGAGTAGAAGAATCACCCCAACGGTAAACCAGAACCAAAAGGTTACATTTTCATTATATTGTTTGGCATCTTGAGAGATAATGCCTAAACTTCTATCCTCTATCTGTTTGAGGAGATTGATAGCCTCAGTGGAGGTTTGAAACCATGAAGATGGCTCTATATTAAATCCTCCCT
>JAABTA010000220.1 GCA_011390075.1 Helicobacteraceae bacterium
GTCATGACCCGTTTGCTCACCTGCCCCCAATGAGCCGCTTTTCCCTCCTTGTTTGCCACGATGTTTTTGTACTCCTCTAACTCTGCTAAGTGCGTATCCATAACTGCAATCGATCTATATTCACTCAAAAGTTGCCTCCTTTAGTAGTGTTTGCAATCTCTTTCTTTGCAATGTGTGCAAAGAGTGTTTGTCGCTAAACTCATCTAGTTTCTGGCGTATATACTCCAACAAAACTGGATGAATCTTTTTATGTTTCAAAAGGTGTAAAAACTCTTTGAGATCTTGTATCTTTATCTGTTCAAAATCAACCACTCTTTCAAAAACAGCTTCTATAACTTGAGGATTGTCTAATCCTACAATCTCTAAAAACTGACTGAGAGCCTCTACATCTGCATCTACTTCTAATATTCTTCTTCCATAGATAACTTGATGAATAGCATAAGAGGATAGAGATGGAAACTCACGAAGCACCGCAACAAGCTCTTTAAAATCTGAATCAACCAATGAGCGAAACAGCATTCTCATTCTGTTATTTATTTTTATAATATGCTCTTTTGTTAAGAGATCTCTAGGAAGTTTTTGTATTCTTTTAAGAGGCGTGAGCCTAGAGTGGTTAAAAGCCATAGCAGAGACTTCTAGATCTTTATCTTCAATTTGAGATGGATGGCTCCCACTAGGGCGATAAAAGGCCCAAAGCAGTCTTGCCTCTTTTTTGGGGTGGTTTAAAAAGAGTCTATCCCCCTCTTGCTCATAATCTTTACTCTCTTTAAGATCTTCGATACGCTGTTTAAAGAGAGAATCGGATAACTTTTCCATATTTTTCTAACTTATTCATATTGCGCTCTACGCTAATTAAAAAGAGCATCTTCATATCGATGACTCTCTCTATTGTAAATCTTCCATCACTTAAAACCACTAAAAGAGTATCTCTATCTATCTCTGTTTGAGAAAGATAGTCAATAACACTATTAATATTTGTCCCACCATTACCTTTGGGGATATGATATAGCGCTTCATCATCATTTTCGTATAGCTTAAATTTTACAATATGCTCCGTAAGCACCTTGCTATCAAAGGGTAAAACGGTAATATCATAATCAAAATAGTCCCCACACACTCCTTTGATTGTGCCTAAAAACTTTTTATAAAGCTCACTATCAATACTAGCAGAACAATCAAGAGCAATGTAGATTTTTAGTTTCTCAGTAGCATTTTCTAAGCCTGGGAGATAGATATTTTGATGAATAAATCTTCTATTGGGTTTATTATAACTTGAGGTTCTATCTAAAAGTGTCGTCTCTAGATACTCTAAAAATATATCCGAGAAGTTACTATCAGGTTTAATAATCGTATCTATCTCCTCTAGCATAGATGATGGTAGCTCCCCTTGCCCTCTTGCAACGCTAAGGGCTTGAACAATAGTAGAGTCCATAAGTTCCTCTTTTGCGCCAGAGGTCTCTGCCTCAATTAAATCAAGTTTCTGCTCTGTCCCTTCGCTCTTTTTCCCTGCCCCTTCTTGCTCCAATCTTGCATAGACCTCCTCCACACACAGCCCATCCATTCGTTTATCTAAGATCTCATCCCTAGGCATCTCCCCCACAGATGAGAGATGATATAAAATAAGGTTAATGACAATATCCGAAGCAAGATTCCAGAGTTTATAATCTCTTTTATTGACTCTACTTGGATGTTTTAAAACTATATGCAAAAGCACATGGGCGTATTGGTACTGTATCTCTTCAAAAGAGTAGATATCAAACTTAGTGCTGTCAATATAGATACTATATCCATCTGTCTCAAACAGAGCGTTATAATTCTCTTTAAAAACAGTTGGTAAAGAGAGGGCTAAAACAGAGAGAAAAGGATTGGAAAATAAAAAATCAATTCTTATCCTCTCAAAAAGCTCCTCTTTTTCTTTAGATAAGGTAGGCTCCATATTTCTCCATCCAATTTTCAAAAGCGTTTAACTCACATATTGACTCATCTTTTGTCACTGAGTCTTTTACCAACATCACACCAAACTCCACAGGAAGCTTATTGGAGTACGCTAAAATATTCTCACCCATGGCGCTACTTCCATCAAATCTAGCAACCAAAGCAGAGACACAAGCAAAAAGAGTAGCAGGAGCATCTGGGACAAAATCTATCTCACCACTTAAGATCCCATCAATATCAGGAAGCTGGTCGTAAGTCTTCACAAAAGAGATAAACTCAATGCCAGCGCCAAATCCAACAGTACCATAAATCGTATGCTCTCTTTTTGCAATCAGAGGCTCTTGTTTCAAAACTAAAGAGAGCATTGTCCAGCTTCTTGGCGTGGCAAAGGCTGGGTTTGTCTCACTATTTTTAGGAACCTCTTGGCTTAAAAGATCTGGGCGAAAGCTTAAAAATCCTAAGATTGTAGGGTGAATGCCATTGGCAATTGCCCACTTTTTAAAATCTTCTAGTTTTGCTTCAAGGAGCAAGTGCACCATTCTATTAGATAGAGGCGCGGGGAGCCTAAAGACAACCCCTTTGTCATTAATCCTATTTCCAGCACAAAAGATCCGCCACCTCTTTGGCATCGTATACTCACCAATTTTTCTATCTAAAACCAGTTGGTAAATGGCAGCTTGAATAGAGGGAGG
>JAABTA010000221.1 GCA_011390075.1 Helicobacteraceae bacterium
GCAGCTTTTAAGGCCTCGCTTTTGCTCTTTAAAAGAGAGTTTCAAGGAGGTGTTGTTCTTTTTGCAGGAGACAAAGATCCAGCGGATATGGTCAAAGACGGGGAACTCAAACAGCTTAAATCTCTTCTGCTTCATCCCACCTCTTTTACCAGCTATATTGCCAATTTTTATAAAAAAAAGTTTAACTTCACGACTCCTCAAGAGAAGCAACAAGCTATTAATGAAATCAAATCTTATGCACGCGATCTAAGCCCTGTTTTTAAAGAGGAGCTTTTACGAGAGTGCGCACGAATTTTTAATGTCAGTGAGAGCTTTTTTTCAGAGAGAAAAAGAGCAGATGCTACAGTTATGACCACTACCAAAAAGGATCTACTAGAGCTACAAATTATTAAAACAGTTTTAGAAAAAGAGGAGTTTTTGGACATAGTTTTAGATTATGTCGAACCCTCTGTCTTTAAAACCCATCAAGATCTCTTTAAAGAGCTTTTAGACAATCCAGACTCTTCCAAGCTTCAAGGACTTCTGCTCAATGACACCATTTTAGTCCTTGACGAGGAGGAGCTTAAAAGTAACCTCAGAAACCTTTTAATTGTTTCACTAGAATTTAAACTTAAAGCGGTCATGAGAAAACCCAATCTAAGCTTTGAGGAGAAAACCCATCTTATTAGAAAATATAAAATTCACATTCAAGAGCTCAGAAAAGGTGGGTGGGTTCATTTTTAAGAGTATGCCAAGGTTACAGCAAACAGTGTATGAACACTATTTTTCTCCAGCACTTTTTTTGCCTCTAAAAGGGTAGTGCCTGTTGTGATAATATCGTCTACTAAAATCACATCCTCTGCGATCTCTTTTGTCAGCACAAACTCTTTGGGATTACTTTGCCTAAACTTGAGATCTTTGCCTGCATACTTTACAAAAGAAGAGGCTTTTAATCTATTGTATAAAACCTTGATACCTCTTCGTTTACACTCTTTAGCGAGTATAGCTGTGTGGGAAAAATCTGTGGGGTTGTCATCAATAGGAACCACCGCACAGCGAGAGAGATCTAAGTTTTTAAAAAACTCTTTTAAAGAGAGCTTGGAGATATCTTTTAAAATTTTATCTCCAAATTTTTCATACTTATACCGCAAGATCTTTTGGAGCTCTTCATATTTATAAAAGCTAATCACATCAAGATCTCCAACCTTACGAGTCACTGGAGAGGGGGTAAGGATCCTTTTGCAGGAGTTACAAAAAGATCCTAGAGATATTTGATTACAAATCAGACAACGCAATTTTCATTGCTCTTTTGCTAGTTCTGTCTGCATCTTTTTGTTTGAGTGCCTCTCTTTTATCATGAAGTTTTTTTCCCTTTGCTAGGGCAATATCTAATTTGCATCTATTTTTTGAGTTAAAAAAGATCTTTAATGGAATAATAGTCAGTCCCTCTAGTTTTACTCTTTTTTCCCACCGCAAGATCTCTTTTTTGTGCATGAGTAATGTTCTTGCTCTCTTCTCTTCTGGGGCAAAATCGTTTTGGGTGGTGGAGAGTCTTCCTATGTGCATTCCAAAAATAACCGCCTGTTCTTTTACTACTCTGATATAGCTCTCTTTTAGATTGACTTTAGCTGCACGAATAGATTTTACCTCGCTACCCACAAGCTCTATTCCAGCCTCTAATCTATCAATAAGCTCGTAATCGTGAAAAGCTTTTCTATTTCTAGCAATCTCTTTAATAGCCAACTATTTTCCTTAAATTTCTGTTATCATCACACCGTTTTTACGGAGCATTTGAATAATATCACCTGTGTGTAAATTTGTAAAGTTTCTCTCAACTATCTCTTTGAGTCTCTTTTTTTCATCAAGCTCTATTTTTTCTAATATTTTTCCAAGCTCACCACCTCTATTGGTTACAGCTTGCACAATCTCTTTTTCTAGTGGCACGCCACGGATAATAACCTCCATTGGTGTTTCAAAAAGCACATCAAGCAGTGAGAACATTCCTGTAAGGTAGGCTCTATCTTTCTCACTTGTTGCAACCGCCTCTTCCATAAGGGCAGCTCTGCCAAGAGCCGTTTTCATCAAAGCTTCCCCTACAGGATCTCCTGCGGATTCTGCATAGAGATACATCAAAAGCCATCGCATAAGTCTATCTCTTCCTAACATGGTGAGTGCATGCTTTAATGAATTCACCTGTTCTGGAATATTGAGATCTGGAGAGTTGAGATATTTTAAAAGATTATACACAAGATCGGGTTGATTTCTTGCATATCTCTCAATCTCCTCTACCTCTTTATCATCTTTAATTAACGATATAATATGCAAGACGGTGCTTTTTGCTGTCTGGGCAGGAACTTCTACCTCTAAGATCTCAGGCTTTTTAAAATAGAACCCTTGGAAGAGATCGTATCCATCACGCATAGCCTCATGGTACTCCTCGATGATCTCCACTTTTTCTGCTATGACTCTTTTTTTCTCTTTTTGAAAGTGTTTTAAAAACTTAACCGCTACACTCTCGTCCATCTCTCTAATATCAAACTTAATAAAATCAAGAAATGGCATCAATGGAAGATACCTTTTAAAAGTCTCTTTTCGGCAATCAAAATCATCAAGAGCAATCTCAAATCCTAACTTTTTTGCCC
>JAABTA010000222.1 GCA_011390075.1 Helicobacteraceae bacterium
TGCTCCATCAGGAAAAAAGTAGCCTCCCTCTCTTTTTTCATATGTCAACTCAATATATCTATCAAGATTATCAAAGTCTTTATCAACTTTTTTTTCTAGCCGTAAAAGTCCATTTTGTACTAAAAGATCGGGAAAGTGCTGTTTGTAGTAGTCTAGAGTAAAGGTAAAGGCTTTGTTTGTGAGATCTTTCACATGGCCACCTTTTCCCATCATTGGAGAAAGAAACGCGCCAGCAGCACCACTTGCCCCATTGCAAAGAGTATCATTATCCAAAAGGGCAACACTTTGTTTCTTTTCTTTGAGAAAGTGGGCAACACTACATCCAGCAATCCCAGCACCAACTACCACAAAATCATAGATCATAACTAGCTACTGTCTCACCTTTGTCTATTTGAAAATTTTCAACCTCAATCCACCTACCAATTAAACTTTTGCGAGATTGTATAGTGACTTTGTTAAAAAACTGATCAAGTCCATAGTTGTTGAAAATTCCATCTTTTTGACTAGATTTTTCTACCAAGATCTCTAGAGGTGCTTTGATGTTTTGGCGAAAGGAGTTATTTTTTTCTTCTACAATACTAGTGAGCTCTTTGAGTCTTTTTTTTGCCACATCTCCTGGAACTTCTGGACGGAGCTGTGTAGCATCTGTGCCATCTCTTTTAGAGTAGGTAAATCCGTGGATATGCGTCAGTGGCAACTTTTGGACTCTGCTTAGAGCCTCTTTCCAATCTTGTTTAGACTCTGTTGGAAAACCCACAATAAAATCGGTTCCTATGGCAAATCCAAGATCTGCTATTTTTTTTAAAAGCTTCCAATCACTAGCAAAACGATTTCTTCTTCGCATACGCTCTAAGATCGTATCACTGGTGTGTTGCAAAGCGATATGAAGGTATCTATCAGCTTTTGATTGAAGCAGAGCTTCTAAAAATTCATCGGTAATTTGAAGGGGCTCTAAGCTACCTATTCGCACTCTTCTCACACCATCAATCTTGGAAATCTGTGTCAGAAGTTGCGCTAAAGAGGTGTGGGTCTCCTTGCCGTAGCTACCAACATTAGTGCCTGTGAGAATAAACTCACTAAAACCTTTCTGGACTAAAGTTTGAACTTGCTGTAAGATGGTTGCCTCTTTGAGACTTCGCGCCCCTCCTCGTACAGTTGGAATAATGCAGTAGCTACAATCAAAATTGCACCCTTCTTGGATCTTAATAAATGCTCTAGAGTTGCCAATAATATCACTGACAACGGTTGTATCAATATGGTTTTGCTCTGCTAACTTAAAAAAGGGCTCAGTGTGGCTCAAAAGAGAGTTGATATTCTCTTTTAAAGAGGATGAAAAAGCAGAGGTGATAAGGTTTTTCTCTTGAAGAGATTTCCCTTGCGTGCTCACACCACACCCTGTAAAAAAGATCTCTATCTGAGGTTGCGAGCGAGCTATTTTATTAATAAAGTTCCGCACACCACTATCCGCCCCATTTGTAACTGTACAAGAGTTGATAACAACAGCATCTGCTGCTTGCAGGTCTTGGGTAACTTGATAGTTTTTTAAAGAGTCGATCATAATTTGAGTATCAAACTTATTCGTCCTGCAACCAAATGTTTTAAAAAATACTTTTTTCATTGTTTACTTTAATACAATTGCGTTCTCTACGATCTCGATGGCTTCTTTTTCAATGAGTGCTGTCAGAGATCTCTTAAAACCTTTTCTGCTAGTATGAAAAGTTTTTTTGATCTCTTCAGGGGAGGACTTGTAGTTAAAAGGCAAAACGCTCTTATTCTTGAGCATTTCTAAAATGAGCTCTTGGGTCGCTTTGTCTTTATCCTCTCCTATCTTTCGTAAAGAGATATCTAGCTTACCATCAAATCTTTTCTTTTTAATATAACCCTTTGTATTGTCGCCAACTTTTAATGGACTAAAGACTTCATTTTCAAAGATGGTGCCTTCGTAGATTTTATTGACAATCACTTTAAATCCCAAAGGCGTTTTGGCAATAACAACACAATCAACATTTTGCCCCTCCTCGAGATCTTTAAGATCTTTGCTTAAGTGTTTACCAACTTTTTCATCGCCGATAAGCATCTTATATTTTTCATCTAAGACTACTCGCAAAAACCTCTTCTCCCCCTCTTTAAAGGGGCGCTTCTGACAAGATTTTGGGATAAAAAGATCTTTGGGAAGCCCCCAGTTGGCAAAAGCACCAAAATCTTTCACAGAAACAATCTCTAATAGCCCAGACTCTCCTAGTGAGATCTTGGGTCTTTTGGTAGTTGCTATGAGTCTATCTTCTGAGTCTGTGTAGATGAATACTTCAATAATATCATCTAGATCCATCTCTTTACTTAGGTATGCATTAGGAAGCAAAACATCCTCCCCATCTTGCGCAGCCAAAAAAGCTCCAGGGGTTGTAAATCTATCTATTCTTAGTTGGTTTATTGTGCCAATTTCTATTGTTTTATTCATGCGTAATAGTAGCATAATTTAGAGACACCTTAAAGTATCAATAAAAATTTTGAGAGCCAAACCTTATATTTGTAGTATACAGACTTATGCTACAATCACACAAATTTCTAAAAGGTTGTAGTCATGCATATTGCATTTGAAGTTGTCCCTAGAAATGAAGAG
>JAABTA010000223.1 GCA_011390075.1 Helicobacteraceae bacterium
TTTGGTTTTTTTAGTGGGGATTGGTATAATAATCTCTCGTAACATATCAAATCCTTTTGTTTTGTTTGGTTGCATCTAAAATAGACTAATAAATTTATGCAAAGTAGGTGGCTAAGTTTAAAGACGATATCACTTTTCTAAGCTTTTTTAATGCTTCTGAGATCTAACCCATTTTCGTAGATATAACCTCGGCACTTTTTTGGTATTTTAGCAGTTCTACACTTTTCTTTAAAGTCTTTTTCCATTTTCTCTGGTTGCGTGTGGGGGCAGATGAAAATGTGTGTGTCTGTTTTGCTAATGGCAATTTTTTTGCCTACTACAACCTCATTTTGTTTGGCTATCTCATCCTTTTGTGGTTTGCTCAGGATGTAGCCAAGTTTTTTGACAGTGAGGTCTATCTCTTTTATCTCAATTATTGCCTCTTTTCTTGTAAGAATGTAGAGATCTTGTATCTTTTGATAGGAGTAATTGTTGAGGAAAAAGTTGCACTCTTTCTCTAGATAGCTCAAAGTTTTTAGAACGCCCTCTGGAAACTCTTGCAAGAATTGATCGCTAAAGTGTTTTCTAAAGTAGTTTCTTCTGTATTTGGGGTTTTCGTTGGTGCTATCTTGAAAAAAGATCTCACTCTTTGTGGCAAGATAGTTTTGCAGTTCTTGTTTGCTAGTGCCAAGCAGAGGGCGGATAAGGGTGTAGCCCTCTCTTTTTTGCACGCTCTGCATTCCCACAAGTTCGCACACTCCAGCGCCTTTGGCTAGTTGCATAAAAAACCACTCTAGCTTATCGTTGAGCTGATGGGCTGTAAGGAGGGTGTTGTAGTTATGTTTGTGGATGAGAGTTTCAAAAAAGTTGTATCTAAAGTCTCTGGCGTTTTTTTCAAAGTTGGTCGAAAAATGAGGAGCTTTGGTTGTAAAGATCTCTAAAGAAAACCGTTTGGCTAGATTTTTTGCCTCTTGGATCTCTTCTTTTGCCTCCTCTCTTACGCCATACTCAACAATAGCAATGTCAAACTCTATTTTGAGATCTTGCAACAGAAAAAAGAGCGCTGTAGAGTCTGCGCCATAGGAAAATGCCAAAAGATTTTTGCTCTTTTTAAGTGTTGTAACTAAGGATGGCTCTATCAACTATAAATTCCTTTTTGAACAAGTTGCAAAAAGAACTCCTCGGCGGAGTGCCCTCGCAACCTTGTTGCTCCTGTGAAACCCTAACATGATTGTTTCATTTTATAGCTATAAATGTAGCAAAATTATTCCATCTAAAGATGGTCTCTATACTGCGAAAGCCAGCGTCTAAAATCATCTTTTTATTCTCCAAGTCGGTGTAGGGAATGAGCACATTTTCCAGAGCTTCTCTTTTGGCAGAGATCTCATACTGGCTGTAGCCGTTTTTGAGTTTATACTCATGGTAGAGATCAATCATTGTTTTAGTGATCTGTTTGTTTTCGCTAATGACCTTTTCGCTAAAGATAAATACCCCTTGATCCTCTAAAAGATGAAAAATATTTTTGACACACTTTTCCCTTTTGATGGGTCTAATAAATTGCAAAGTATAGTTGGCAATAATTCCATCATATTTCCCTTTGGAAAAACTTGTGAGATCTTGATTAAAAAACTGAATCTCTGCACCAAATGCTTCGGCTTTCTCTTTTGCTTTGGCAAGCATAGCGCTGGAGTTATCCACACCAACTAAAGCGAGATCTTCTCTTCTCTCTTTAAGCGCCAAAAGCGTGTTGGCAGTAGAACACCCAAGATCGAGCACTGTGCCTTTTTCTTGCACATATTTGGCTAGATAAGAGGAGGTCAGAGAGATCACCTCTTTGTAAAAGGGCACAGATCTATCAAGCATATCATCAAAAACAGTGGCAACTTTGTTGTCAAACTCAAACTGCTTGGTGATAGGTTGTGTAAAAATCTTGTCTTTATTCATATTCAATCCAATATGCAGGTGTTGTTAGTTCGGGTCTTCCTGAGAGGATCTCAAAGGGCTTAAACCGCTCTTTGTACTGGAGCGAGGGATTGTTTTTGACCCAATAGCCTAGATAGAGATACTCAATAGTATTTGTTTGGGCAAACTCTATCTGCTTTAAGATAGAGTAGGTGCCAATAGAGAGATCTCTAAAATCTGGGTCATAGTAGCAATAAACAGCAGAGAGAGAGTTGGGCAATACATCCACTAAAGCTACACCAATGAGTCTGTTTTGATAAAAGTATAAAAATTCAAAACCAAAGTCCATGGCGCCCTCTACAAAAGATGCGTAGTAGTGTTCGGGGGTTGTTTTTTCACTCTCCCAGCCTCTTCTTTTGTCCATGTCATCGTGATATTTTTTGTGCAGATCAAGATGGTATTGTGTCATGGATGGCTTGCGAATGACAACTTTTGTCTCTTTGTTCTTTTTGAGCACCCGTTTAAAAGATTTTGTCATTTTAAATTTAGAAGAGCTAATACGCATGCTCAAACACTCATAGCAGCCGTCGCAAATAGGGTTAAAAAAGAGCTTGCCAAATCGCCTGTAGCCTCTTTCTAGCATTATCTGGTACTCTTTGGGGCTACAATTATCCACCCAAAGGTATTTAGTTTTGCTTAATAGGTCAGGAAGGTATGGGCAGGGTCTATCTTTTGCGAT
>JAABTA010000224.1 GCA_011390075.1 Helicobacteraceae bacterium
GATCTTTTGCCAATCTTTCTTCTCCTCTTCTATTTTATCAAGGTCTTCTTCCATATTAGCTGTAAAGCTAGAATCAACTATCTCATTAAAGTATTTTTCCATCATCTCTGTTACAGTAAAAGCAATCTTTGTTGGACGGATCTGTTTTTTCTCCACCTCTATATAACCTCTATCTGTCAGAGTAGAGATTGTAGGGGCATAAGTTGAGGGTCTACCTATGCCTTGTGCTTCTAAGATCTTTATAAGCCCAGCTTCTGAGTATCTACTTGGTGGTTCGGTAAAGTGCTGGCTTTTTTCTATTTTGCTAAGCTCCACCTCTTTCCCCTTCTCTAGATCTGGAAGCAGTTTGTCTTTGTCTTTATCTCCCATCACTCTATAGAAACCATCAAAAATCAGCTTTCTACCACTGGCTTTAAAGACCCCATCAACACTTTCAAAAAAGAGATTTTGTGTCTCAAACTGCGCCTCTTTCATTTGAGTTGCTATAAATCTATTGTAGATAAGTCTATAAAGTTTGAGCTCATCGGCTTTTAAAAATCTTGCTGCAACTTCTGGAGTAAAGCTAATATCTGTAGGTCTAATAGCCTCGTGAGCCTCTTGCGCTCCTTTGGATTTGCTTTTATAGTATCTCGTCTTGCTACTTAGGTAATTTTTCCCATAAGCACGCTCAATATGCTCTCTAGCAGCCTCATTTGCCTCTGGGGTAATGCTTAGACTATCTGTTCTCATATAGGTAATCACGCCCATCACACCTTTGGGAGTTTTTACCCCTTCATACAGGGCTTGTGCAAGCATCATAGTTCTTTTCGGAGAGAACCCAACTACGGTTGAAGCTGATTGTTGCAAAGTTGAGGTCATAAATGGAGGTTGGGGAGCTGTTTTTCTCTGTTTTTTCTCAATTTGCGAAACTGTGTAGTGTTGGTTCTTAAGGGTTTCATAGATCTCTCTCGCCTCGTCAGCATTTTTGATAGACATTTTGCCCATCTTTTTTCCCTTAAATTGCTCCAAAGTCGCTTCGATAGTTTTTTCAAATTGTGCATCAACACTCCAGTACTCAACTGGCTTGAAGGCGTTTATCTCCCTTTCTCTATCCACTACTATCTTTAAAGTAGAAGATTGGACCCTCCCGGCACTAAGCCCTTTTTGAATTTTTGAAGCTAGAAGCGGGGAGAGGTTATACCCCACTAATCTATCTAAAAGTCTCCTAGCTTGTTGGGCATTGACCTTATCCATATCTATAGTCCTAGGATTATCTAAAGCCTTTTGGATAGCAGTTTTGGTCACTTCATGGAAAACAATTCTTGGATAATCCTCCTCTTTTCCACCTAGGGATTTTATAATGTGGTATCCAATAGCCTCCCCTTCTCTATCTTCATCCGTTGCTATAAAGACTTGCTTGGCTGCTTTTGCCTTTTTTTTAAGCTCGGTAACCGTTGGCTGATTCTCTTTGCTGACAACATACTCTATCTCAAAGCCTCCATCTACATACTTTACCCCCATTTTCCTCTTTGGGAGATCTCTAATATGGCCTTTACTGGCTGTAACTTCATAGGTTTTGTCTAAAAAGTTTTTGATTGTCTTTGCTTTTGACGGTGATTCTACGATGATTAATTTTTTCAAAATTTACTACCTTAAATTTATCAATTTTCAGAAGTTTAACAAAAGGATTATAATAGAAACTCCATGTAAAGTCTGCAATTGCTCTACATTTTTTAAAAACCTTTCCGATTATATGATGTAAGCAACCGAACAATGGAAACCGACTTAAAATTTAAGGGGAGAAAAATGAGCTATATTATTAACACTAATGTTCAGGCACTGAACGCTCAAGTGAACACAGGATCAGTTAGAGGAGAGCTTAATAGTTCTTTGGAAAAACTTTCAAGTGGTCTCAGAATTAACAAAGCTGCCGATGACTCGGCAGGTATGGCGATTGCAGATAGTTTGCGTTCTCAGGCAAATTCACTAGGCCAAGCAATAAGAAACACCAACGATGCCATCGGTATGGTGCAAATTGCAGATAAGGCGATGGACGAGCAGGTAAAGATTCTTGATACCATCAAAACCAAAGCAACACAAGCAGCACAGGATTCACAAAACAGCAAATCAAGACAAGCCATTCAAGCAGATATTACAAGACTCATCGAACAGCTTGACAACATTGCGATTCAAACATCGTACAATGGGATTAATATGCTAGCTGGCTCTTTTACCAATAAAGAGTTTCAAGTAGGTGCGTACTCTAATGAGACCATCCAAGCTTCTATTGGCGCAACCACATCTGATAAGATTGGTTCTGTAAGAAAAGAGACAACAGCTTCTATCACAGCCAGTGGCGAGACGACCCTTACCTTTAGAAACCCAACAGGTGGCGCAGATATTGTTTTAGAGAGTGTCAATATCTCTTCAAGTGCAGGTACAGGTCTAGGGCAACTAGCAGAGACAATTAACAAAAACTCTAACGAACTAGGGGTCAGAGCTACAGCTTCTGTACAAACAACAGGGACTGGCACAATTGCTGCCGGTGATGTTGACGCTCTTTACATTAATGGTATTGAGATTGGTGATGTTAATGATGTCGAAACAAACGACTCTAGCGGTACTTTGAGAAACGCC
>JAABTA010000225.1 GCA_011390075.1 Helicobacteraceae bacterium
AGTGGCTCCAATGAGGGTAAATTTTGGAAGATCAATTTTTACTGTTTGTGCTGCAGGACCGCTTCCGATAACAATATCTAGGCGAAAATCCTCCATGGCAGGATAGAGCACCTCTTCAATAGAGGCGTTCATTCTGTGGATCTCATCGATAAAAAGGATGTCTCCCTCTTGCAAATTTGTAAGAATGGCAGCTAAATCTCCGCTTTTTTCTATCATAGGACCAGCGGTAACTTTGATATTGGCTTCCATCTCGTTGGCGATAATATGGGCTAGGGTTGTTTTTCCAAGCCCAGGAGGGCCAAAAAAGAGGGTGTGATCAAGACACTCAGCTCTTTTTTTGGCAGCTTCTATAAAGACTTTGAGATTTTTTTTAATCTTCTCTTGTCCAATATACTCATCCCACAAAGAGGGCCTAAGCACCGTCTCTTCGCTCTCGTCAAAGGATACTTTTTCAAGTTCAACCATCCTCTCCACTAGGGTGCTCCTTTGTTGTTTCTTGATCTTTGACCTCTTGTGCTTTTTTCTCCTCTTCTCGCCTTTTGAGCACTCTTTGTCTAATCTCTTCTCTCTCTTTAATTCGCTCATTTTGCATAATGTGGGCACGGCTGGCGATAAACCATAAAAATAGAATCATAAAGCCCCATGCGATGATGCTAAAAATGTTGTCAAATATGTTTTCCATCTGCTACTCTTTTGTTGTAATCTTACATTGGTTACGATATTTTTTGATATTATACTGACAAACTTCTTTTAGAGGCAAATAGTGTGATAAGAAATGAGAATAATTTAAAAACAAGAGAACTGAGTCAAGAAGAGCGAGAGATCTTAAGAAGAAACTATCAAAATAAAATCCATGCAAAAGAGTTTTTGCAATCTTTAAATGATTATGAGCGCTCCTGTGTGGATAAACTTGTGGCCATAGAGAGGGATTTAGCCGAGGCTGTTGTGACTGATGCAGGGAGTATACAAAGAGCTAGGTTAGAAAAAATCGAGGAACTTTTTGAGCACTACGCCCTGACTCTTTGGGAGATTGAGGAGTTTCGGGTGCTCTCTAAGGCTCTGTTTGGGGTCAATAGTCTTCTTAAAAATAATCTTGAACTCGTGGTGAAACAAAAAGAGTATGTGCTCAGTTTTTTGCAAAGTATCTACTCTGATTTGCAAAGTTGGAGAGAGGAGATCTTTGTCAAAAAAGAGGCTGTGGATATTCACTATCTTGATAGCTCTTTATTTAGCTCCTATTTGCAACTAGAACTGCATATAACAGGAATAAAGCCAGAAGATCATGAGGATGAGTTGGAGTTATTTTAGGGTAATTCCTAGCTCCTCTAGCTGTTTGGCTAGTTTTTCTAGCTCGGCATGGTTGATGTAGAAGATATTTTGATCGATATGGAGCTTATAACTCTCGCTTCCTTCTTGAGTAATATAGATCTCTTTTACTTGGGCTAAATCTTTCTCTTTTTGTGAGACCATTAGATTTATTCTGTTAAGATCATCTAAAATTCCATCGAGTTCATTTTGAATTGAATTATTTTCCATACAGAACATATCGGAAGAACTTAAAAAAAATTTATTGTAGGAAATTATATGTCTCAAAAATTGTATGAGGTGATTGTTGTTGGAGGGGGCCACGCTGGTGTTGAAGCGAGTATTGCCTCTGCTAAAATGGGGCGAAAAACCCTGCTGTTAACAACATTGATTTCACAAATTGGCGCAGCTAGCTGTAATCCTGCCATTGGCGGTTTGGCAAAGGGCCATTTGGTCAAAGAGGTGGACGCTTTAGGAGGCGTGATGGGTAGGCTCACAGATGAGTGTGGTTTGCAGTTTAGGCTTCTAAACACAGCCAAAGGTCCAGCTGTGAGAGGGAGCCGTGCACAGATTGATATGGACAAATACCCAAGTAGTGCAAAAGATCTCTGCTTGAATCAAAAAAACCTAGATATCTCTCAAGAGATTGTCGAGGAGTTGTTGGTTGAAAAAGAGCGTGTTGTTGGAGTGCGTACGAATTTAGGCAAAGAGTATAGCTCTGCAACAGTTGTGCTCACAACAGGGACCTTTTTAAATGGAGTGGTTCATATTGGAGAGACCCGCTTAGAAGCAGGCAGATTCAACGAGCTACCTGCTAAAAGATTGGGAGAGAATTTAAAAGAGTTAGGCTTTCGAGTGGGCAGGCTCAAAACAGGGACTTGCCCTAGAGTGGCAGGGAAATCTATAGATTTTTCTAAGCTTGAAAAACAAGATGGGGACAATCCTCCTCAAGCATTTAGCTTTTCTACCAAAGATTTTGAGCCAAAGCAGATCCCATGTTTTGTGGCGTATACCAATAAAAAAACCCACCAAATTATTGAGAGCAACTTTCATAGAGCCCCACTATTTACAGGACAGATTGAGGGAGTTGGCCCTAGGTATTGCCCTAGTATTGAGGATAAGATTAATAGATTTAGAGAAAGAGACAGACACCAACTGTTTGTCGAGCCACAAACATTTGATAATAGTGAGTTTTATATTAATGGACTAAGCACCTCCTTGCCTTTAGATGTGCAAGAGCAGATGCTCCAAAGTATAGAGGGGTTTGAAAAGGCACAAATCACACGGTATGGCTACGCAATTGAG
>JAABTA010000021.1 GCA_011390075.1 Helicobacteraceae bacterium
ATTACCGCTGTAACTTTAGCCACACGCTACTCTTCTGGATGCAAGTTTTTAAACTTAGCCTCTAACTCCACAGCATTTTCTATATTGTCTGGATCCACTCCAATAGCCTCTACTGGACACACGCCAATACAAGCAGGCTCATCAAAAGATCCAACGCACTCTGTGCATCTGTCTGGGTCAATAATATAGACCGGATCGCCCTCTTCTATAGCGTCATTAGGACACTCATCCAAGCATGCATCGCAAGCTATACACTCTTCGTTTATTAGTAAAGACATCATTTTCACCTTGAGATTAAAATACGAAATGGTTTTTAACTCTTTTTTACTTAAAGCAACCTTTAGAGCGACTCTTTAGCAATGAAGTTTCAAATAAGCAATACTACCTTGTGCCTCTTCTCTATTTTTTAGCCCCACTTCGGCGTTCATAGCATTAGCAGCATTTTTTGCCAAAAAGAGTCCAAGCCCCACCCCCTGTTTGTCTCCTTGGCGAATAAATGGTGCAAAGGGATCAATTGACTCAGAGATTCCGCACCCCTCATCTATCACCTCTATCGTATAGACCTTATCTCTAAAATCAGTTCTTAAAGTGATTGTTTTTCCCTCTGGGGTGAATTTCACTGCATTTTGAATAAAGTTTTGCAAAATGTGCCCAATAAGTATCTCCCCTGCCAAACACTCCACCTCATAGGGAGTAATCTCAATAGAAAACTTTCTTTTTTGATTTTCGATTAGGAGCTTATAATCTTTCGCTTTTTCTTCTAAGATCTTTGTTATATCGACTCTTTTATTGGGAGCTAGCTGCTCAAACTCTGCTCTTCCAATATCTAAAATTGACGAAGTCATTTTATTCATCTCATCAATCACCTTATTATTGGCTTGTAAGATCTCAATATATTTTTCTGGCTCTCTTTTTTTCATAAGCCCTACAGAGTTTTTTGTTTTAATAACAGCCAGTGGGGTTTTAAGCTCGTGGGCAAGCCCAATAAAAAGCTCTTTTTGATATTTGATATGCCCATCTATTTTTGAGATGAGCGAGTTGAGTGTCTGGGCGAGAGGTCTAAACTCATCGGGAAACTCTCTTCTATTGAGTTTTTTAAGGCTCTCCTCATCCATGAGTGAAAGCTGGTGGGTCAACTTGCTAATTGGCTTTGCTAAGATCTTTGAGAGCACATAGGAGAATGCGCCAATAAATACTATGGCCAGCATATTTAAAAAGATAATTATCTTTCCAATAGACTCTAAAAGTTTTTGCATATCTGTAATATCTTTTTCCACAATTACAAAATAGTTTTTTTCTTGATTAATGGGGTAGGTAATAGAGTAAAAACTCCTATTATCTAGCTCTTTTAGAGAGTATTGCTTTGTCTTCATCTTTTTATTAATAAAGGTAGTTATTGTGTAGTTTTCTTTATAAGAGATCTCAAAATTTCTTAAAATTGTGTTGTTGTAGAGATCTTCTTTGGCCACAACAATCTCAGCAGTGTGTTCGAGATCTGTTTTAATATCGTCATAGATCTTATTCTCTATCAAGGTAAATACAAAGTAAGAAAAAAGAAAAACTAGCACCCCAAAAGCGGGGACTAGTTTGTAGATAAACTCTTGTCTTATGCTACTTGCGGGTAACAAAACCTATAACCTCTTCTCCTAACAGTTTCAATAGTATCAATCTTGAGAGGTTTATCCATTTTTTGTCTAATTTGATTGATGGCAACCTCTATCACATTTGGAGTAACAAGCTCAGGCTCCTCCCAAATGGCATCTAAGAGTTGCTCTTTAGAGACAATTTGATCTCGGTGTCTTGCCAAGTGCGTCAGCACTTCAAAGGGTTTCCCTTTAAGCTCTATCTCTTCGTCTTTAAAGTAGATCTTCTCCTCATCTGGATTGATAATTAAGTCTACTATCTCAATAATATTGGTTCCACCAAAGCGTAGTCTCGCCTCAATTCTGGCAACCAACACATCAAACTCAAAAGGCTTTCTAATATAGTCATCAGCGCCACTTTTAAGAGCTGCTATCTCACTCTCTATATCATCTCTAGCACTCACAACAACCACTGCTGTTCTTTGAGACTTCTCTTTCACTTGGTCAATAATGTCTAAACCACTGCCATCTGGAAGCATCCAGTCTGTCAGGACAAGATCATAGTTTCGAATGCCAATAAAGTACTCAGCATCTTTCAGGTTTTCCGCTTCATCTGTCTGGTATCCAAGCTCTCTTAAACCTTCTGAAAGGGTAGTGTTTAATGTTTTTTCATCTTCTACAATTAAAATTCTCATATGTTCAGTCTTTTCTTAAGCTATTTTTCAGAATTGTACCATTTTTTTAAGGATTTTTAAAGGTTATCAAAAAGAAATTTTGTCCCTAACCCCTACACTTGCCTCTTCTAAAATATCAGGCTTCATAATCTGTGCAGAGATCTTCAAAATAGAGGGATAGCTCTTTTTTAGAACCGCAAAAAGAGCCTCCAAAGCATCCTCTAAGAGCTCAAACTTTTCTTCTCTCAAGAGATCTTTTACAATATCACAAACTTCAGCATAATTGATAAATACACCTTTTTGATAACTATAAGCGATCTCTACATCGACTATCACTCTTTGAGGGGTAATTCTTTCGTATGCTAGTAGCCCAATAATCGTGTCAAACTCCAACGCTTCAATGAAGATCTTCAAACTACGGCTTTCTCTTTTCCTTGAACAACTCTCATAAGATTGGGAATATGTTTATAAAAAATAAAAAATCCTAAAAGAAGCAGTGGTGCGTGGCTGGAGACTCCAGGGAGTTCTGGGTGGATAACAAAGCTAGCTAAAATAGCACCTAGCAAGCCTGCTAATGAAGAGATAGAGGAGATCTTAAATTTTTTTCCTACCACATACCAAAGAGCCAAACCAATCATCGCCTCTATTGGAAGCATCACAAAAACAACCCCAAAGCCTGTTGCCACGCCTTTGCCTCCTTCAAAGAGTAAATAGGGAGAAAAGCAGTGTCCAACAACAGCTAATACACCTATTGTCCATAAAACACTCTCATCAAATCCACCAATCATAGCAATAAGAATTATCGAGGCGCCTTTGAGGGCGTCTAAAATTAAAGTGATGATGCTGAGCTTTTTGCCTAGCTTTGGATCTTTCTCTTTAACAACGCGCAAGACATTAGTAGCGCCAATAGAGCCACTACCCTCTGATTTAATATTTACACCTGCTACAACTTTTGCTAGTATCAGCCCAAAAGGAATACCGCCAACTAAATAAGCAGCCAAATAAAGTAACACATTTGCATTGGAAAAAAAATCTCCCATATAGCCTCCAATTATTGATCCAGAATACGCTTTTCTAAAATATACTTGGTATAATAACCGACTTCCCATAAAATTTTTGGAGTGTGAATGAATAACGAAGCAGTCATTAAAGAGATTAAAAAATTAAAAAAAGAGCTTCCTGTCACTATAGTTGCTCACTTTTATCAAAGAGATAGTGTCTATAATCTAGCAGATATCACAGGAGATAGCTTAGAATTAGCACAAAAAGCCTCAAAAGATCCAAATCCCTACCTCATTTTTTGCGGTGTTGGTTTTATGGGACAGAGTGTCAAGATACTTGATCCTCAAAAAAGAGTTTTTATGCCAAGGCTTGCTTGCTGTTCTATGGCGAGAATGATGGAGGTCGAGGGGTTTCATCAATCGGTTCAAAAGCTTAAAGAAGCCGCTATTAACACAGAAGATTTTTTGCCAATAACCTACATTAACTCCACAGCCGAAGTCAAAGCAGAGGTTGCCAAACTTGGTGGTTTGGTCTGTACAAGTTCCAATGCAAAAGAGATTATCAAAGAGGCCCTAAAGCAAGAAAAAAAGATTCTCTTTGTTCCCGATAGATGTTTAGGACAAAATATTGCCAATGAAATGGGGCTCAGATCTGCTGTGATCACAGAAGATATTTTGAGTATACAACAAGCAGATATTATCTGTTTTGATGGATTTTGCTCTGTCCATCAGCTGTTTACCCCAGAAGATGTAGACTTTTACAAAGAGAAATTTTCAGATATTTTAGTAGCCGTTCACCCTGAGTGTGATCCAAAAGTTGTGGCAAAGGCAGATTTTGTTGGTTCTACTTCTCAGATTATCAAGTGGGTCAAAGCCCAGCCTATAGAGCAAAAAATTGCTGTTGGCACCGAGTTTAATCTTGTCAACCGACTAAGAGAGAAAAACACCTTTGTGCTCTCCTCCACAAAGCCTGAGTGTCCAACTATGAACGAGACCGAGCCACAACACATTCTGGATGTGCTTGTATCCATCAAAAACAAAACCTATCTCAATGAGATGTTTGTCGATGAAGAGACTAGCAAATGGGCAAAAGTTGCCCTTGTAAGGATGCTAGAACGCTAGCTCCTTTTGTTCTTAGAGCCCCCTGTAAAGAGATTTCCTTGGAATTTTAGAGTGTTTAAAAATTTTATAATTAACGAGTGGATTATCACCCCTAAAACACTAGCAATGACGAGCGCTGTATAGTGGAGCTCATCTATACTCCTAGCATCATACGCCACAGACGCTGCAGCAATGACAAGAGTCAGTGGCATTGATTGAGACAAGGCAAACATTGTTGTCTCTTTGAACCCGAGATCTTTGGTAAACACCAAGGCACTTATAAACCTAATGGCAAATGTCAAAAAGATAAAAAGCAACACCACTCCCCAAAGTCCATCAAGAGAGAGGGTGTCTAGCTTGATTGTTGAGCCAATATGAATAAAGAAAAGTGGCACTAAAAAGCCAAATCCAAAAGAGGAGAGCTTCTCAGGAAGCTCTTTTTTATGCTCAAAAAAGGAGCTAATAAGCATACCTGCCACAAATGCCCCCAAAGCAAGCTCAAGATCTAGAAACATCAAAATAGCCACCATCACAAAAAAGAAGGCAAAAGAGAGTCTTAAATCTTGTCCCTTATTGTCAGAGTAAGGCATAAGCCACATTTTAAGCTCAGGAAACCACCAAAAAACAATTCTAAAAATATAGAAAAGTCCAGCAGTTGCCAAAAGAATAGAGAGCAAAGATATCATAATCCAAAAAAACTGGGTGGAAAACCCATGCTTCATAATACCCGCTGCAAAAGTAAGCGCCACAATGCTAATAAGCTCCCCCATCACACCAAGCTTTAGCGACAGATCAAGCCACGGGCTCTCTTTGCTATAGTCTTTTGTCAGGGTGATAACAATACCGATAGAGATAAGAGGCAGAGCCACTAAAAAGAAAAGCGAGAGCCCAAACATCATCACAAATACAAAAGAGAGCAGATAGATACTAATATGGTAAATATAGCCCTTATAGACAATTGCTTTAGGGATCTTTTGCAAATTTTTAATATTCACCTCAAGCCCCGCTAAAAACATCAAATACAAAAATCCAACTTCTGCCAAAACAGAAAAAAGCTCATTGTCGTGGAGCAATCCAAAAAATCCCACACTAGCACCCGCTAAGATCTCTACAACCGTAAGAGGCAGTTTGAGTAGTTTTGCTAAAAAGGGGGTTATAACGAGCAAAGAGGAGAGGGTGAGAATGATAATTATATTATCCAATAGTGTACCCAGCCTTTAAGATCTTTTCTCTATCACTACTTGGATGAAACCCTTTTGCGGTAAGATAGTCCCCAATCACAATAGAGTCCGCCCCAGCCTCAAAAATTTTGGGCCAATCTTTGCCAAAAACCACCTCTCTTCCCCCTGCAACCATTAAGATTGCTTGTGGAAGTGTCACCCTTGCTTTTTGAATAATGGCTAGAGCTTCCTCTTCGCTCATAATTGGCTGCTTAATTGGCAAGCCATCATGGGGAATAAAAAAGTTAATGGGCACTCTTTTAGGACTCAATGAGTGTATCTGATGCAAAAACTTCTCTCTTTGAGCTTCGCTCTCTCCCAAACCAAAAATACCGCCAGCAATGAGCCTTAGCCCCGCTTTATTCACATTTTCACAAGTTTCATACCGCTTCTGCCATGAGTGAGAACTACAGATTGTAGAATAAAAACTCTCCTCCGTCTCTAGATTGTGATTATAGGCATCAAATCCAGCTGATTTAAGATCTTGTAAGTCTGATAAAGTCGCCAAGCCATTGCAACCAATAAGATTGATATCCACCTCTTTTTTAATCATCTGTGCAGCCTGGCAGATATGTTTTTTGGTGGCTTTAGACAAAGCAAGCCCTGCTGTGACTAAACAAAACCCCTTTGCCTCATTTTGCTTTGCAGCTTTTGCCTCCTCCAAAAGAGTCTGAAGAGATTTGTTTTTATAAGGAGTTATTGCCACACTATTTGCAACAGATTGTGTACAAAATTTACAATCTTCACTGCAGTTTCCATTGGAAACATTAGAGAGGGCACAAAGTATTATTTTTTTAGACATTGTTTTGCCTTTTTAAAAATATCGGGAGTATTCATATTGATAAACTCCTCTTCATTGGTCATCTCAACCACTTGTATTTGCGCGTTTTTAAGTATTTTACCTAATCTATGGCAATCTTTCTTAATTGAGTCAACAATCAAAGGTTTAATTGAGGGGGAGTATATGCCACAAAGTGGCTCAAACTTCCCATTGCAACTAGCCACAACAGCGTCCAAACCCTCTTCATAAGCTGCTAGAAGTTTATCAATAGACCCTTGAGAGAAAAAAGGGACATCCACACCTATAGCAAAGAATGGTTCTTCTAATTTGTCAATAATCTCTAAAAGACCATAGGTTGGAGCAAACTCTCTGCTCTTTTCTATAATTAAGTTGTCTGTAAATCCAAATTTGTCATTTTTGCAAGAGAGATAGACACAAGCAAAGATCTCAGATAGTCTATCGTATTGATATTGCGCCAGCGTTTTTCCCTCAAAAAACTCTAAAAGAGATTTATCCTCTCTCATTCTTGAGCTCTTGCCTCCAGCTAAGATAACAGCTGGGATCTTATCTACCATTGGCAAACTCTTTAGCGTATTGTGGATTGCTTATCCGTAGTTGAGTAAACATATCCTCTCGCATCTCATCGGTCATATTGGTATGCCCACTGAGGGTAAATATCATATCTAGCATAGGTTTTGCCTCTTTTGGGGACTTATTGTTGACCTTTTCTGGCAAAGGATGGTGGGTGGCCAATGATTTGACTACGAGCATTATCTCCTCTGGTGATGTCTTTGCGTCTTGCACCTTTTTTTCAATCTCCTCCATAGGAAAAAACTTTGGCTCTTTCTTCTTTGGAACAGGCTCTTTTTTAGGAAAAAGTGCCCCAATAAGAAAGAGTAAAAATCCTAAAAAGGTAGCAGCAATAGCAATAATCCAAAGAAGCAATAGCGCTGTTTTAATCATGCAAGCACACTCTCTATAGAGTACCTTAAATCCACATCTAGATCTAAGTTTTTAAGCATCCAATGAAGATAGCCTGGATCGCTTGTAGCCACATCGGCAAGTTTTTGCCCCTTGTACTTGCCAAAGCGAAAGGTTCGCACTAGTATTGGTTGCTGGGTGAGTTCAACAAGTTTCTCTATTTTGTTGCTCTCGCTCTCAATTTTTTTTAAAATATAGCTCATCAAAAAATTAAGTACCACCACATCTCCTAAAGCGTCATGGGCTTTGATCTCTACCCCCAAGCTTTTTGCAAACACGCCCTCCTCTTTATAACATCCAAGGGCGTAGCGAAGATATTGTAAAGAGTGGCTCTCTAAATCTGGCTCAAGATGACGGATACACCTGTAGGTGTCAATAAGCTGCATTTTTGAGACAAATCCCTCTTTTTCTAACATATCAAGATCAAATTTGGCATTTTGAATCACCAAAACATTTTCAGGAGTATTGAGCTCCTCTAGCTTTTTAAAAGAGGGGGTATGGACGCACTCTGGCTTGTCTGCAACCATCTCGTTGGTAATATGGTTGACTGCCATAGCACCATAACTAATAGGCAAAGCTGGCTTGCAAAAATCGTTAAAAAACTCCACCTCTTGGGCAGTTTTTACAATAAATGCTAGCTGGCATATCCTATCTTCTGGACTTGCCCCTGTTGTCTCTGTATCTAAAAGAATAAAAGATCTCGCCATGACACCGCCTTTGTATAAATATCTCTATTTTCTATGGTCAAACTCTTTAACAACTCTTTTTAAGATCTCAAGCTGATTGTTGCTTGTCAAAAGCTTGAGGACCTCTTCTTGCAAAAGCTGAATATCAAACTCTGTTTTTGGAGCAATCAAGATTGAATCATACTGTGTCCGTTTATCATTTTCGTCAATCAAGAGCTCTTCAAACAGTTTTTCTCCAGCTCTTAGGCCTGTAAACTCTATATCTATATCTTCTCTGTTGTGAAGCTGAAGCATTTTTCTTGCTAAATCAACAATCTTTACAGGTGCCCCCATATCCAAAATAAAGGTCTCTCCACCTCTTCCTAGACTTGCCGCTTGCAGCACCAGCTCACACGCTTCACTAATAAGCATAAAGTATCGTGTCACCTCAGGATGCGTAACCGTTAGAGGCCCCCCTTTTTGGATCTGTTGGGTAAATCTTGGCACAACCGAACCAGAAGATCCTAGCACATTGCCAAAGCGTACAGCAACTATTTTTGTCTGTTTGCTTGGGACATTGGTGGCATATAGCTCACACACCCTTTTTGTCGCACCCATCACATTGGTTGGCCTTACTGCCTTATCTGTAGAGACAAGAACAAAGGTATCCACTCCATGGTCTATACTCAGATCTATGGCCACT
>JAABTA010000226.1 GCA_011390075.1 Helicobacteraceae bacterium
GGTTTTTGTGATTTTGTAGCTGTTTTCGTTTTTGTCAATATCTTTAATAAACATCCCATCAATTTTTATATAATCAACATTGAGCTGTTGCAAACGGAAAAAGTTTGATTTCTCACTACCAAAATCATCTATTGCCAACTTAAAGCCCATACACTTAAGTTCACTCAACTGTTCAAGAGCATTTTCGCTTCCTTCGGAGCTAATATTTTCCAAAATCTCTAAAACTACTCTATCTGTTGAGATGTTATATTTTTCTACTTGATGCTGTAGATACTCTATTAAAAACTCATCTCTTAAATCATTCTCTGTAATATTTAATGAAAACTCTAAACTGTTTTTAGAAAATTTCTCAAAACTTTTTTGTATCATTGTTTTTGTAATGCTGGGCAAAAGACCAACGAGCCTGGCTGGTTCTATAAAGTAGTGAGGGCTTATTACCTTTGTTGGCTCTATGATTCTTGCTAGGCACTCATACTTTTCAAATTCTAGTGTAGAGTTGTTTACGATTGGTTGGTAATAAGGAATGATAGTATCATCAGCAATAGCTTTTTTTACCTTTTTCATCCACTCGATATTGTTTTTTTGTTTTCTTCTTAGGGAGGAGTCGTGGCTATAGTAAAAAAAGCGGTTTTTACCAATCTCTCTGACCTCTTTCATTGCAAGGTGGCTCATAACCAAAGCCTCTTTTCCACTGCCATCGGCAATTCCAACGGTGCAAGTGAGTTCAATGGAGATCTCATCAATCTCAAACACCCCTTGTTCTATCAGGGCATTTAGCATATCTGCAAATTCACTGGCCCTTCTTTTGTCGATATTTTCAAAGAGATAGACCATCTCATCAGAGGCTAATCTAAATAGTTGTGCATTGTCTGGTTTTGCTTTTTTAAGTACTTCGGCAAACTCTTTTAAGACCTTATCTCCAATATCGTAGCCATAGGTTGTGTTAATATGGTCGAAATTGTCAATATTAACCAAAACAATAGTCACCTCTTTGCTTTTTTTTATCTCGCTATTGAGTTTAATTTTATTGTGCAGTCCTGTGAGTTCGTCGGTGATGAGACTCTCCTCTAGCTGAGTGCTTTTCTCTTTTAAAAGAAATTCTAGCTTTTCTTGATAGAAACTATTCTCTTTTTTCTCTTTGATTATTTTTGAACTTTTGTAGAGAGTTTCTAGTAGCTTGTCATTTTTTACCGGCTTGACGATAAAGCCATCAACTCCAATATCAATGGCTTGAACAAAATAGTTCATCTCATTGTGGGCAGAGATAATAATAATGTGTTGCTCGCTATTTTTACTTTTTATCTCTTTGGCTAGTTCTAAACCGTTGAGTTTTGGCATCTGTACATCAGTAATAATAATATCAATATCTCCCTCTTGATAATATTTATGGACACCCTCTTGTCCCTCAGAAGCTGTAATAACCTCTTTAAAAAGAATTTTTAAGGTCTTTTCTAGTTGCTTTCTAATAGACGCTTCATCCTCTACATACAAAATCTTTAAATTTTTTGTTATCTCTCTAGCATGTTTTATATCAACCATACAAACTCCTATGTATCAATTTCAATTCTAAAAATAGCGCCACTGTCGCCATTGTGAACCGATAAGTTGCCACCAAAATTTCTTTCGATAATCATTTTTGACATATAAAGACCTATTCCCGTACCTTTTCCCGGCTCTTTTGTGGTAAAGTAGGGATTGAAAATTTTATCAATTAAAGACTCTGGTACTCCCCCTGCGCTATCTTTTACAGAGACAACTATCTTGTGCTCATTTTCAATAACCTCGATCTCTATCCACTTTTGTCCGTTGTTATTTAACTCAAGAGCGTCTCTGGCATTTACGATAAGATTTAAAAAGACATGCTCGAGCTCATTTCTGTAGCCATATAGAAAACTCTCTTTATCGTTTTTGATAGAAAGGGTAATATCTCTATTTTTTAGCTGGGCTCCTAGAATGCCTGTAATTCTCTCAAAGGTATTGGTAATAGAAAACTTCTCTTTCTCTTTAGAGGGCTTAAAAAAATCCATAAAGTCGTTAATTGTTTCAGACATCTTATTCGACTGCTCTTCAATAAACGATGAGGTCTCTAAGATCTCTTCATCGGTTAAGAGCTCTAGCTCTTGTTGAAATTTTAGATTTATAGCGGCAGCGCTTACTGCATTTAGCGGTTGTCTCCACTGGTGTGCAATAGCTCCAATCATATCTCCCATTTCTGCCATTTTTGACTGCTGAGAAAGTATTCTCTCTTGCTCTAGCTTATCTCTTTTTAGGTGCTCTTTTTCTGTAATGTCTTTCACCGTTGTGAGGGCCACCTTTTTGTTATTGAGTTCAATATTGTATGACTGCACCTCCAAGATTTTTTCTTCGTTGTTTGCATCTAAAAAATCGGTTTTAAAATAGATTCTATCTCTGTAAATATACTGACTAAAAGCCTTTTCTCCCTCATAAAACGGAAAGATGTCGTAGGGACCTTTTTTGAGTAGGTTTTCTTTGCTTATATCAAACATCTCACAAGCCCTGCTATTAACCTCAATATAGTTTGTTTCACGCCCATTGCTATCAAAGCCGTGGACTAAAATGGCCTCTTCTATTTTATTAAAAAGGTGTCT
>JAABTA010000227.1 GCA_011390075.1 Helicobacteraceae bacterium
ACAGTGTTAGCCTTTATTGCAAACTACCACGCAATGACGACGATAAGTGATGGCAAAAGCCTACGACAGATGACAAGAGAGGCAGCTATTAATTTTTTGTCACTAGGAGTAGATCCAGAAAAGTCTATTTTTTGGGTGCAATCGGATGTGAAAGAGGTGCAAGAGCTCACATGGTTTCTCTCCCAGTTTACCCCTGTTGGATTATTGGAGAGAGCCCATAGTTATAAAGATAAAGTAGCTAAAGGAATCTCTCCAAACCACGGGCTTTTTGCTTATCCTGTTTTAATGGCAGCAGATATATTGCTCTTTGGAAGCAATATTGTTCCTGTTGGCAAGGATCAAATTCAGCATGTAGAGATTGCTAGGGATATTGCCCTTAAATTTAACAATCAATATGGTGAGATCTTTACCATGCCAGAGTTTAAAGTGGATGACAATGTAGCCACAGTTTTAGGGCTAGATGGTGCAAAGATGAGTAAAAGTTATGGCAATACAATTGAGATCTTTACAAGCAAAAAAGCGTTGGAGAAAAAGTGTAAAAAAATTGTGACTGATTCCACTCCATTAGAAGAGCCTAAAGATTATGAAACTTGCAATGTCTATAATCTAGCTAAACTTTTTTTAAATGAAGAGGAACTTACAAACCTTCAAATGCGTTACAGATCTGGCAAAGAGGGGTATGGTCACTTTAAACTTTACCTAGCAGAGGTGATCTGGGACTATTTTGCCCCCTATAGAGCCAAAAGAGAGTATTATCTAGCCCATCCTGATGTGGTTGATGAGATACTCAAACATGGGGCAGATAAAGCGAGAGTCTTAGCGTATGAAAGAATGGAAAAAATATATCAAGCGGTGGGTCTATAATGCCAAAATACACAGTAGCCCACTCTCCTGATGCGGACGATATTTTTATGTACTACGCCATTAAGTTTGGCTGGGTAGGAAAAAAAGATATTGAGTTTAGCAATATTGGTCTCGATATTGAGACTCTTAACGAAGAGGCTTTAAAAAATACTTATGAGGCAACAGCTATTAGTTTTGCTCTGTACCCAAAAATAAAAGATGAGTACGCCATGCTCAAAACCGCGGTGAGTTTTGGCAGTGGATATGGACCAAAACTGATTAAGAAAAAAGGAGCACCCCTTAAGAGAAATTTTAAAGTAGCCCTGAGCGGAAAACACACCACCAACGCGATGCTATTTAGAATGGCCTATCCTGAGGCTAGGATCACCTATAAAAATTTTTTAGATATAGAAAAAGCTGTTTTAGATGGGGAGGTTCATGCCGGTGTGCTTATTCATGAGTCTATTTTGGAATATTCCCAAGAGCTAGAAGTAGAAAAAGAGATCTGGGATGTGTGGCAAGAGCTTGCCGGCAAAGACCTGCCACTTCCTCTTGGGGGAATGGCTGTGAGAAGATCCTTGCCACTCAACAGGGCTATTGAGATAGAAGAGATCTTAACGCAAGGGGTAGAGGTTGCTGTAAAAAACTCTTCTATCTTAGGGAAAATGCTCATTGAAAGAGATCTTGTGCGAGTAGATGAAAAAACTTTAGATACCTATTTAGGTCTCTATGCTAATGACGCTTCTATCTCTCTAAGCAAAGTACAAATAGAAGCTATTAATAAACTTTTTGAGATTGGATATAAGCACGGGGAGTATCCACAGCTCCTACAGGTACAAGACTATTTTGTCCCCCATGAATACAAAGAGATAAGGAACAGCTAGTGGAAGGACAACTCATTGGGATTGCTATAGATACCTTTAAGACAACACTATACATCTCTCTTCCTATGCTAGCAGGGGGGTTGATCGCAGGTCTCATTGTAAGTATTTTTCAAGCAACAACTCAGATTAATGAGATGACCCTCTCTTTTGTCCCAAAAATTATTTTAGTCGCAGTGATTATTGTATTTACCATGCCGTGGATGACCAATATGATGCTGGATTTTACTATTAGAATATTTAATCTTATTCCAACTTTTCCACAATAGGAGTGCAGATGATACAGACCCCACATTTAAGTGTTGATGGAGTAGTAAAGCTTTTTGATAGGGAGCATAACTATCAAGGAGTTGTTCTTATTGAGAGAGCGAATAGACCAAAAGGAATTGCTTTACCTGGAGGATTTGTTGATATTGGAGAGTCATGCGAGGATGCGTTGGTTCGCGAGATGAAAGAGGAGATCTCTTTGGATGTAGAGATTGAGTCTTTGCTTGGAATCTACTCTGATCCACAAAGAGACCCACGCTTTCACACAGCTTCTGCTGTCTATATCTGCAAAGCTTATGGAGTACCACAAGCGGATGATGACGCCAAAGAGGTGTTTGTTTATGCCCATAACGAACTTCCTCTAGACAAACTTGTATTTGATCATAAGCAGATCCTAAAAGACTTTTTTGCAACTGCTTAAACTCAAAGATCTGAAAAAAGCAATTTTTTTAGAGCGCCCTAACCGCTTTATTGCAAAAGTGGAGGTAGATGGCGAGATAAAAACAGCCCATGTAGCTGACACAGGAAGGCTTGCTGAGATCTTTGTTCCAGGATATGAGGTTTTGATTGCCCCTAACAAACCAGAAAACAAACTAGATTACAAGCTTTTTG
>JAABTA010000228.1 GCA_011390075.1 Helicobacteraceae bacterium
TGCAAGTGTTGGTGGAGGTGGCAATTGCACAACCGAAACTAGTTGCACCAAAGCAAGAGAGTATGAAGATGGCAAAGTTAAACATATTATCACGACAGATGATGACACCAACACAACATCAGAAAGTGATGTCAGTGGCAGTGTGGTCACTATCTTTGATGATGGAAGCGTCGAAACAAATGCCACAGTTTTAGGAAGCGATGGTAAGCAAAGCGAAGTTTCTGTTAAAGGTAACTCTAATGGCTCTGCTGAGCATAGACTCAAATACAACAATAAAACCACCAATGCAAAAGTCACAATTTCAGGAGCCTATACAAAAATAGCCCATGATGGCAATGTAAGTACCACTATTGACACAATCATGAATAATGAAAAAGTAAGAGCTGTTGTTACCACCAACAACAAAGGTTACAGCCACACAAGGTTCGAAAGATGGGACAATGAGGCAAAGAAGTGGAAAACAATTTTACCTACAATCAAAGAGAACACCCTCTTTGAGCCAGGAAATAATGTGCTTATTAGAGATGAAGAGGACAAAAGCGATATGTATATAGACATTAACGCGACTGTATCTCAAGAAATTGTATTTTAAGGAGGGCAAGATGAGAAATATACACAAAATATATATAACAGCACTAGTAATAAGTGGTCTTTTTTTTCTAAGTGGATGTGAGGGAAAGTTTGAAGAGAGCAGTGTGTCGCAAACATTAGCCATAGGTGTACCAACGCAAGTGTATGTAGGAGATAAACTGCTACCAAGTGAAGAAACACAAATAGATGTTACCCACAGGCTTAGTGACGACTCAAAATGGATAACCCTAAGAAGTGGCACGGCCTCTTTGCTTAGGGGAGACTATAAACTAAATAATTAAGGAAGCAACCAATGAGAAAATATATAATCAGTCTAGTAACCTCTTTTGTTTTTACTACCTCTGTTTATTCAGAGATAATAGAAGAGTTTACAGTGAGCTTTAAAACCACTGCTAATGGAAATATTGAGATCATAGGAAATACATTAATGACAGCTCCTTTAAAGTTTTTTGAGAATAACTTGCTCAGCAGAGATCTTAAAAACGACAAGATTCCTATGCAATATATTGATATTGATAGTAGTAAACAAACATTCAACAGCTCCTCTGCTATTTTGGATTTAGCTAGTGGAAGTGAAATTCTTTTTGCAAAACTCTATATTGGAGCGAGAAGTGAGAGAGAAGATGGCAGAGAGAATTTTAAAATCTCTTATGAAGATGGAGCTTATCATAACCTAAAAGCACAAGAGCTTTACAGTGCAAAAGGCAACTACTATAGTGGTTCTGTAGATATAACAGATTTTGTACAAACTCACGGGAGCGGAGAGTATTTTGTGGCTAATGTTTTAGCTGATGAGAGAGAAGATCACTTTGCCGGTTGGTCTTTGGTTGTGGCATATAAGAATAAACAAGAACCTGTAAGATCACTAACAGTTTTTGATGGTTATGCCAAGATTCCTCAAAGTGTTGATGTTACAGTTAGTGGATTTTCCTCACCTACAGCAGGAAAATTCAATACATTCCTAGGGGTAGTTGCCCTAGAGGGAGATAGTACAAGTATTGGGGATTATTTAATGCTCGACAAAGAGAAGCTTAGTGATGAGAACAATGATGGGAATAACTTCTTTAACTCTCAAATTACGCATCTTGGTAAAAATGTAGACAGCAGAAATCCAAACTATGCCAATACACTAGGATTTGATAGTAAAATATTAGATATTACTGGAAAAATTGCCAACAATCAAACATCGGCAACTTTTACTTTTGGAACTCAAAGTGATTGGTATCAACCAATTGTACTCACCTTTGCTAATGACTACAATATCGATCTAGCTATCAAGCAAAAAACAACTGCTAAAAAAGTTGCTCCAGGTGAGATCTTTACCGTCATCTCCACAATATCCAACCAAGGAGAGACCCCAGCTTCTAATTTAGAGTTTAGAAATACAGTCCCTAAAGGGGTTTCTTTGGTAGAGGGAAGTGTAGTTGTAGATGGAGAAGCTAAAGAGGTGAATATTGCATCAGAAAGCTTTATGGTGACTCTTCCTCGTTCAATAGAGAAACAAGAAAGTGTTGTTGTAGAGTTTCAAGTGCAAGTCGACAGCAAAAACCCTCCCTTTGGTGAGACGCTTTTGTTTCAAGGGAGCTTGGACTACCTTGTAGAGGGCACAGATTTGCAAGCTACTGTTATCAGTGATAGTGGTGTAGAAGCTGGCGTGCAACCTACACCTATTGTTGTCTATACACAACAAGATTACAAAGATATTCAAAAACAGCAACCCGAAAAAGAGTTAGAGGCTAAGCCAGAACCAAAGACTATACAGATGGAGTCGAAAGATAAAGAGTTTACTCTTAAAGCTGGTGTAACTCTTAACAGCGTATTGGCTTCTGCTACTACTCAGTGGAATGGTACTGCCCTTACCACAGGAATAGACGAAGAGCCAACAACAGGATTTGGAATCAAAGGGATTTATGAACAAGATCTCTACAGGCTCGCCTTAGAGATAGAGTCTGCCAAATGGAATAATGCAGACTACACAGAACTCAAAATCTCAGGAGACTATTTTTT
>JAABTA010000229.1 GCA_011390075.1 Helicobacteraceae bacterium
GGCATACAGGCGAATTCCTACTCCTAAAGCCATCAGTGTTAATAATGTGTAGTGATTTAACATATCCACAAGATGAAGCAGATAGACACAGCTTGCCAAAACAATGGCAATCGTTCCATAAAAATCTTTTCGCATGACATAGGGAACTTTATTTAACAAAACATCTCTAACAATCGATCCACCAACCGCTGTGATCATACCAGCAAAGATAATCCCAAAGCCATTAAGAGAGTGTTCAATAGCAACTAAAGCGCCCATCAAAGAGTACGAAACCAACCCGATACTATCGCTAATAATAAATAATTTTTTCTCTTGCACATTTTCATTTTTATGAAACTTAACAAAAAAGAGAAGAGCAATCACAATAAGAGCAAAAAAAGAGGGATAGAACTCCGTAAATAAAAAAGGGGTTCTTCCTACAACTAGATCTCTAATAATCCCCCCTGAAAACCCCGTGGCTAAAGAGATCATAACCACTCCTAAAAAATCAAGCCTATTTTTAACACCATAGATATAGCCACTAATAACAAAAGCAACTATACCAATAAGATCAAAAATAAAAAAATCTATGCTAGGCCTTTAACTTTGAGTAAAAAGTTTATCTCACTCACATTGGATCGAAGCTCTCGTGCAATATCGTCAACGGTGTAGCCATTTTTAAACAGATGCATCACCCGAGATTCATCTAAAGAGGCAGAGATAGGAATAGACATATACTCTTTTGCCTTCTCTTCAAGATTACTCATTCTTGTTTCCACATCATTTTTACTCAATTTCACTGTCTCTTTAATTGTCTCTAAAGAGGCATAGATTGGCTGTTTAATAGTAGAGACTAGCTCCTGTTTCATTCTCTCGATCTCTTGGGCTGTGATTGTATCTTCTGTTTTTTCATCTATCTTTTTCTCTAGTTGATAGATGTTTTTATTAATGGCCTCTATAGACTTCTCATAGGCGTTGAGCCTTTTTTTTGTCTCTTTTTCCCGTACTATCACATAGATAAACAAAAGGAGTAAAATAGCAATAGAAAATCCTCCAAAAATCATCGATTCACTTAGTTCCATTATCAATCACCCTTCTCTTTCATTTTTCGTATCATCACACGCTCTCTTGCAGTCACATAACTACTCCACTCTTTCTCATCTCTATCGTGCATCAGCTTGATTTTTGCATCGGTTTCGTTCATTGCCTCAAAATAGACCGAAAGATCTCTTTTTGGAAATGTTGGCATTAAGATACGCCCATAATATCTTTTGCCTCTCTCAAAAGTCTTTTCATGGACCCTAAAGTGTTCGTGATGGATATAGTCAATTCTAGCTTTGTGTTCCAAAGAGATTCTCTGTTTTTTTGTGCCATCTATTTTTTCTGTCAGCGCGTCCACTTTTCTGTGTAGCTCTACTAGCAAAGTAACCAAAACTGTATCTGTATCTACAGTTTCTCCTCTAGCTTTTGCCAGTCTTAACCAGTGCCCTACAGGGTCATCATCTACCTCAGAAGAGGCATCAAACTCTCTTTTAAACTCCTCTGCTCCAAAATCTTCCTCAAACTCAATATCTATTGGTGCGGGTATAAGTCTCACATCCATACAAAATCCAATATAACAAAAATTAAAAATACAATCCCCAAGTAGCCATTTGCTGTAAAAAAAGCTTGGTTAATATTCTCCAGCCCCCTACTCACTACATATTGCTCCCAAAAGAGTGTGGCACTTGCTAGTGCAACAGCAATAATAGTCATATTTCCCACAGGAGCTATCACTGCAAAAGCAAACCAAAAACAGACTGTTATAAAATGAAAACTTCTTGAGATCTTTAAAGTTCCCTCTAGGCCAAACCGTGCTGGAATAGAGTGTAGACCAACTCTTTTATCATACTCCATATCTTGCAATGCATACAGCAAATCAAATCCAGCCACCCAAAACATCACACCAATAGAGAGCAAAAAAGTCCACAAAGGAACTTCCCCTAAAACTGCTATTGCCCCAGCAATGGGTGCAAGACCGAGCGCTAGTCCTAAAAACAGATGGGCTAAATAGCTAAATCTTTTAAACAAAGAGTACGCCCCTAAAATAATTAAAAATGGTAGAGAGAGAGTAAAGGCGAGATCGTTAATAAAATAAGAAACTACAATAAAGATAGAGGCACTCACAATAATAAAAAGAAGTTGCTGTTTTGGACTTACCCTGCCATCAACACTTGGCCTATTGGCAGTTCTTGGATTGTCTTTGTCCACATCTCTATCAACAAAACGGTTAAAAGCCATAGCAAAACTTCTCGCACTTGTAGCTGCTACAAGCCCTAAAAAAAGCAAAGAAAACCCAAACCACCCCTGAGCACTCACAACCATAGCAATCATAATAAATGGAAGAGAAAAAACTGTATGTTTAAACATTACAAGTTCATTAAAGTTGTGCAAAGCCTCTTTTATATTCATACAAACCATCACTTATAAAATTTAGCATTAATCATATCAAAGTGATCGTTTAGAAGAGGTTAAAGTAGTGATTAAAGTTCGATTTTATACTTCTTAATTTTATACCCAATCTGCCTCATAGTAAGCCCCAAACTTTTCGCAGCTCGTG
>JAABTA010000230.1 GCA_011390075.1 Helicobacteraceae bacterium
CCTTTTTTTAAAATTTTTCTAACTCCTTGCATTTTTGAAGCCATTTTTCCATCGAGTTTTGCTGTTCTTTGTCTAAGCGACTATTAGCAAATCCACTGGCTTGTAGAATTAAACTGTTTGAGTACTCAACAATAAAAGAGAGATAGTCATTCTCAAAAAAACCAAAAAGAAAAGACTGCCCTTCTTTAACTCCTCTTGTATAGGAAAACACACAATTATTCATATTTTTCCCCCAATGATAGAGATCTTCACCCGATGAGGGAAGTCTTACTTGGTATTTATCAATTTCTATCTCCATCTGTTTAATCTTTTTATCATAGGTAAAAAATACCTTGATGTCATCTGCGTAAAGTATTTTGTCATAGATTTGCACTAGCTCTTGATGGATTTCATAGACTTTGCACTTTACACTGATTCCTTCTTGTTCTACCTCTTCTGCAATGTTGCTAAAAAGATTTAAAGAATCGATGAAAAGGTTTGTTGCTTTTGATTGAAGCTCTCTAAAGTAGCCTAGGATCAGTATTTCTGAAAAATGTCTTTTAAGAAAGCTCAGAAACATCTCAAATTTAGAAAAGTCCAATATGTAGAAGTTGCCACTAAAACTTAGTTTCAGGTTAATGAGTTCTCGTAGTATGTTGACATCTCTAATATGCTTTAGAAATAGATACACAACAGGAAGGGAAGAGCTTTTATTATCAAATACGCTATACAGAGCTTTTTTTATAGACTTCTCTTTTCTTCTAATAAGCAATCTACTGACTAACTCTTCAACCGTTGTAAAGTGTGATAGTTTTTCTGATAAATAATTAATATCTACTTGAGATATATTAAGAAGCTCCCTATCTCTAAAGTGTGGATTTAAAAGATAGAATGCCAGTTGCTTATGAGTTAGTTTCTTGTATCCGTCAATCTTTGAAATATTAAAATATTCCTTTTCTATAATTTGTTTAAAAAGAGTATTATTTAAAACATCTGTGATCTCTTCTTTGCTAAAAGACTCTCTTTGTTCGATTGAATCATAGATAGTATTCCTTGAGTGTTGAAGGCATTCTGTTTCATCTAAAAAACCAGTTTCGTAATTGAGTTCCTCTTCTCTATGATAACCTACCGTAAGGGAGTAGACCTTTTTCTTTTTAAAAAAGACCTTTTCCCGTAAAAAGTCTACCTTGTAAGGTAGCTCAACATAAAAATATGAGATGAGTCTATTGTTCTTATAGGATATGCCAAGATCTAAATTTGGATTAAATTCAGGATATTGCTGTAAAAAATAATCATATTGTCTATTTGCCATATTGGCATCATAAAAAGTGCTGTTTCCACACTCTTGGCAAATATATTCTAACTCCCAAAATGTATTTTGATATTCATTTTGGATGATAAATTCTTCTTTGCCACAGCTACAGACATAGGCATATAATGTATAGTCTGTTTTGTATTGGTTGTAAAAAAGCTGGGGAGTTAAATCTAAAGGTAGTTTGTAAAACCAAGGATAGTTGTTTTTCGCACATAGTTTTTTCATGAGAAGATCTTAAACAACAGTAAAGACAGCATAATGTCTGCTTCTAACAAATCTCTATCTGAATCGACCGTAAATCCTCATAACTATAGAGTAGTTTTTTTATGTACATTTCCATATCCTTTACTCCACCTTCATAATAATCTTTGTCGATAAAATAACTCTTACTAAGGTGTTCTTCATCCAGATACTCAAAAAAAAGATCAATAGCGTTCATATCCTCTTCCATCGAACTTGCTTCTAGATCTTTGATGATTTTAATTAATGCAACTGCTACCTCAAAAGAAGCTATACCAATCTCTGTTGCAAAACCATTATTTTTTGTGAATATTTGGATCAGTACAGTGATAGCATTTTCTAAATCTGTATAGGACCAATGCCTATAAGCGAAGAGTTGAAGCAATTACTACATAACTGGAAACAGTAAACAACTCTAACTCCATCTGGAATCCTTTGACCTTCTTTATAGTGTAGTTTTACAGTAGTTTGATTCCACTGTCAAATGGATTGTTTGGGATCTGTAGATGTTTGAGATTTAATAAAAAATTAGAGATCTTAGAAAAGAAGTTGGTGTGAAAAAGCTAGCTTTATTTATAAAAATAGGGTGGGTAGTGCTCTTATATTAAAGATGTAAAAAGCAGTTACTTGCTAGTTAACTCCTCTTTTTGGGAGTCTTCTAGTTTTTGAGATCTGTGTAGTACAATTGCAAAAGAGATAGAAAGAGTGACTATAAATAAAATTACAATATCAATAGCTTCCATAATAAAATCCTTTAATCATCATCTAAGCTGTCAAAAGCACAGCTATCAAAGTAGTTATCACTGCTGTTATCACACAAACTACCATACTCATACTCATTATCTTGGAAGTCACCACCTAAGAGAGGATCTCTTGTAGCTGACGCAACTACAGTTTTTGTAGTTGAAAAGAGAAAAGATAGTAAGGCAAGTCCAAAAAGAATCCAAAGGAATCTTTTAAGTCCTAAGCTATTTGCTATAGAAACAGCAAACATAATGTAACAAATATAGAAAAAGAACAAATACTCCATGTTTTTCCTT
>JAABTA010000231.1 GCA_011390075.1 Helicobacteraceae bacterium
ATTAGACAAGCTGTGGGGATGGGCGTTGAGCTCCGTTGGTTTACCATGGGTTGCCCACCTTGTGTGTCCAATGCCAAGACCAAAACCCTTGGTTGTAAAGTCTTCTGTTTTTTCCACAAGATTTTTAATTTTCCCTACTGCCTTAAATGAGCTAATATTTCCCTCTTGTGCAATAGCAATTCCTGCAGAGTCATAGCCTCTATACTCAAGCTCTTTTAGACCATCAAGTAAAGTTTTTTTAATATTATCATTTCCAATATATCCCACAATTCCACACATCTATTATCCTTTTATTAAATCATTAGTAATTTGCTCTTTGTAGCTACAAAAGTCTCCATTTTTTTCTACTAAAAAGAGATCATTGGTTCGTTTTTTTATGGTTGTTATTTTAGCACTAGCAATATCAATATTGTAGTTATCAAAGATCTTAATAACATACGCCATGAGACCGTTTTTGTCCTCAGTGCTAAGGGTCATTTTTGCATATGTTGGAGAGTGATCACAATCGATTGCAATCTGCTCCTTTTTAATTCCTAGTTGACTCCTCTTTGGCTCTTTGTTCATATCAAAAGACTCCTCTAAAAGGGAGCTAAGTAAGGCGAGTTCCGCCTCTTCTATCTTTTCTTTAAAGTCTATTTTAAAATACTTAAGCCCGGGGGTAAGCTTAAAAATATCCATATTAATGACATTAAGCAGTGAAAACTCCCCTAAGAGCCATCCTAGATTAATGCTTTTTTTACTAAAGATCTCAATGGAGAAATGATCGCTATTTTTATAGATAAATTTATACTCTTTCACATCCAAAGCAGTTTTTACAAGATTGATAATCTCATTGGAGGTGTATTTTATAAAAAAAAGATTCGACTCAATGGCTTTTATCTTTCTAAAAAGTGAGCGGTTATTGAGGATATTTTCTATGATTTTCTCTTTTCTAGCTCTTTTTTGCGCCTCATTAATCCGTTCCTCTTTTTGTAGAAGTGGCAAAGAGCTGCTAAAAAGAGTTTTAATCAAGTTCCCGCTAAACTCTGTAAACACTCCCCCAACAGCTTTAATGTCAGCAATAGTGAGCAGATAGAGCAGTTTTAGATGAAGTTCTGTTTTTATTTTTGAGAGAAAGAGCAAAAGAGTTTTCTCGCTATAAATATCCTCTTTATTGGCAATATGGCTCATAAGAGTGTGGTTTTTGATAAGTAAAGCCGCACTGGCAAGGTCCTCCTCTTTTATGCCTAAGCTTTTACCATAAACTTTAATAATTTTGCTTCCTAGTTCGCTATGATTTTTTTTGCGACCTTTTCCAATATCGTGCATCAGTGCTACGAGCCGTAAAAGTTTTTGCTCACTAGATTTAAGATTTTGAAAAATATCCACTAAAAACGGATGGCTCTCTTCGTTGATAAATTTGAGCGTATCAATACTGTGGGTATCCACACTCTCTTTATGGTATCCATCAAACTGCGCTAGATGAATAATTGGCTTAAACGGAGGGATGAGTCTCTCTAGTACCTCTGCTTTGGCAAACTCTTGTAAGATCTTATGGCTATCTTTTCGCTCAAAAATAGTAAGTATATATTTTTTTGTCTGTTTGCTAAGCGTTTTTGGAATATACGAACACTTAAGCGCCATTGTAAAAGTGATATGAAATCCAATGCCTGTAGGCTCTTTGAGGTAGAACTCTAAAAGCTCGTTAATGTGCCTATTGCTGTCAGCTTTGGCTACTTTGATAACATCATCTTCTGTAAAGATCCCATCGGTCTGTGTGTCAACGCTAAGGATTTTGTCTATATAAAATAGAGAGATAATATTCACGCTATTTAAAGAGAAAAAGAGTTTTTTCATGAAAAGTCTCTCAGCTTTTCTCTGTTTGGTGTCTGCAAAGCCTAGTTTTAGAGCGAGCTCTCTTTGGTATTGAGAGAGCACTCTGTCCTCTTTCTTTTTTGCTATTAAGTGCAGAGCATTCCTTGTTTTATTTAAAAAGTCTAAAGAGGAGTGGAGCACTTTAAAATCATCATCGCTCATCACTTTAGCATTGAGATCTCGGATTCTTTCAATGGCAAAAAGAGTTTTTGCAATCCAATACAAGGTGTTGGCATCTCTGCTTCCACCAATGGTCTCTTTGAGGTTTGGCTCCATTTTTTGTGGGCTTTTTTGTTGCCTTTGGTAGAACTCTTTTAGTTTTTCTTGAATAAAAAGATCTTGATTGCGGTTTCTCATTTTATAAAGTTCGTTTGTCACCTCTGTCCATAAAAATTTTGAGCCAAAAATAAATCTAGACTCAAGCATGGCAGTTCGGATGGTGATATCACCCTTTGAGCTCACTTGCAAATCATGCAGTTCATGGACTCTATGCCCTAGCTTGATTCCAGCGTCCCAAGCAAGATAGAGCACCCGTTCCATTAAGGGTTTGATATTAAACCCCTTCACCTCTTTATAGACAATCATTAAATCAATATCAGAATAGACACAAAGCTCCTCTCTTCCGAAACTTCCCATGGCAATAAAG
>JAABTA010000232.1 GCA_011390075.1 Helicobacteraceae bacterium
TCATAGGAGTAGTTTCTATGGGGATAGGTTGCATCAGATGATTGGATATTGTAGGTTGTAAAGTTTATGACCCTATCGTTTAAGATACAAGCAATCCATTTAATTGGGCGGATAAAGTCATCTTCTAAACTCCCCCATCTCATGTGTTTACCAAATTTTAAAGACTTAATGTATCTGTCAACTAATTCTCCAAAAAAAGTATCAATGGCTTTTCCAACTATTTGTTTCTTAAAAAAAAGAACCTCTTTTCCCTTTTTTTCTGCTCTTTCTAGATCTGTAACCTCTACACCACATTTTTTTGCAAACCCAGTAGCCGCAGGTGTTGGCAAGCCATCTTTAAAAGCGGCCCCAACAGGAGGACCAAAAAGCTCCTCTTCGTAACTTGACTGTTTTGTTGGCATATCTTCATGTAAAAAAACTAACCGTCTTGGAGTGTAGTAGAAGGTAAAGTTTGAGCCAATGCGGTACTCATTTAAGATATCTTCCCATTTTTTGCTAATATTGTTTAACTCTTTTAGAAGTGGCCACGCTGGCAACTCCTCTACACCAATTTCAAGTATAAAGTTTCTCAAATCTTCTCCCCGCTTTTATTTGTAATAGGAGGCTGTTTTTTCTCCTCCAAAGTTTCCACTCTTTGTTGCAGTTCTTCCACTCTTTTAATTAAAAGGTTTACCTTATCATCCCTCAGATTTCGTTGATAGTTTGTATCAACAATCATATCCCTAAAAAGATCTACCTCCTCTTTAAGCAGTTTTACCTCTTTTTGCAGAGCTAAAACTTCTGATTTGTAGATGTTTTGGGCTCTTTCAAACTTCGCCTCCACCTCTTTTTCCATGCTTGATTTCACATTTTCATAGGTGAGGTTGAGATCTCTGATGACATCTTGCTTAATTAGTTCTCTAATATTATCAGATGCAGTAAAAGAGACAATATCTCCACTTTTTACAGTTCTATCACTTCCTGTCAGTTGTGACAGCATAATAGCAATCAAGATGAAACCTTTTAATCTCATTCGTAACTCTTTAATATTTAGTAGTAATCATCGTATAATAACAAAATCTTTTTTATGGGTACATCCAAAAAACCTATCCATCAACAAAAGTCAAAAATTAGGCAATCCTTACGCAATATAAAAAAACTTATTCTCTTATTTGCTTTTTTTGATTATTTTTTAATCAATACCCCAAAACTCTTCTCTTTTTTTTCCGTTACCATAAACTGAAATTTAGAGTTTAAGGAAAAAAATGGAAAATTTTGCTGATGTCTCCTATGTTGTAGACACTCTTTTTGCGCTTTTTGCATTCACTCTCATTATTTTAATGGTACCAGGGTTTGCAATGCTTGAGGCGGGACTTGTTAGGTCTAAAAATGTGACTACTGTGCTCACAGTAAACACCATGATCTATGCTGTGGCTTCGTTGGTCTTTTTGCTTATTGGCTATAAAATTGCCTTTGGGGATTTTGGAGCTTCCTCTATGAGTTTGTGGGCTGCTTTTCTTTTTCAGATGGCATTTGTTGGTAAAACCATCAATATTATTAGTGGTGGTGTTAGTGAAAGAGCCAAAGTAGCCCCTCTGGCTATCTTTACTGTGATAATGGCCGGTTTTATCTATCCTGTTGTTGTCAATGTCTCTTGGGGAAGTGACTTTCTAGCTGGAACCTTTCTTGATCTTGATATGTACGATCTTGCTGGTTCTACTGTTATTCACTCCACAGGTGGCTGGGCACTTTTGGCTGCTATTTTAATTATGGGCAACAGAAAAGCTAAATACAGCAAAGATGGAAAAGTCAAAGCAATTCCAGCTTCTAATATTCCTTTGGTTGTCCTTGGTGCTTTTCTTTTGTGGATTGGTTGGTTTGGATTTAATGGTGGGAGCGTGGGCTCAATTAGCTCCAAAGAGAGCGCAGATCTTGTAGCCCTTACTATCATGAACACCAACACAGCAGGTTTGGCTGGCGCTATTTCTGTTACACTGTTACACTTTTTGAAATACAAAAAGTTTGATATTACCATGATCTTAAACGGAGGGCTTGGAGGGCTTGTGGCCATTACAGCAGGTCCTGATCTCTATGATATCTATACGCCAATTGTAATAGGTGGCGTTGGCGGGGCTTTGGTATTTTTTGCTGTGCCACTGTTTGATAAGATACGAATAGATGACCCTGTGGGTGCCCTCTCTGTCCATTTAGTCAATGGTATTTGGGGAACTTTGGCTGTTGGGATCTTTGCAGGTTCTAATGATGTTTCATTTTTGGGTCAGCTTAAAGGGGTGATTGTTATTGCTCTTTTTGTGTTTGTAATCTCTTATATTGTATTATTTGTAATTAATAAGCTCACTCTCCTAAGAGTAGAAGAGGAGTCTGAGTACGAAGGTCTTGATATATCAGAATGTGGTATAGAGAGCTATCCAGAGTTTGTGAAAAGTTAATAAGGAGAGAATAGAATGAAAAAAATAGAGGCAATTATTAAGCCATTTAAATTAGAAGATGTAAAAGAGGCACTGAGCACTATTGATGTCAGTGGCATGACTGTCTCGGAGGTCAA
>JAABTA010000233.1 GCA_011390075.1 Helicobacteraceae bacterium
CCACACAATGAGTATATGTATAGTAATCAACAGATCCCACTTCCATTAAAGATCTAATAGACCGTTCGTCAGAAAGCACAGAATTTACTATATTGTTCGATACCTCTTTTCCTTTTTCCAGTCCAACACCACTCTCAAACATTGTCTCCACAATTTTAGAGGAGGAGTTGTAAACAGCTTTTGATTTTACCTCTAATGGGATTGTGTCATTATTAATTATATCTTCAAGATGGGTCTCAAGATAACCGTAATAAGTTGGTTTATCGGTTATCTTAATAAAGAAGTTATCATTTCCTTGAGAAAGGAGTTCATCTCTTATGTCTCCTTCATATAAAGTGTCTTTCTCTATGGCTAACTTTATTCTACTATTGACCTTGCTATAGAGATTAAAGTTCACTTCACTTCCATCTAGAATCAAAAGGAATCTCTTCAACTTTGATTTGATTCTTCTTCTCTTTTGTAACTCCATCTTTAAACCTTAACACATAACACATCGGGGGATAAGTTGATTATAGCATGATTTTATGTGGAGAATATATTTTGATTGTTAGAGTTCTGTTAGACATTCTACTCTTTTTTCTTTTTTGCCTCTTGCTCATCTTGATGCATTTTGACAGCCAAATAAAGCCCACCTGTTAAAATGGAGAGAATGACTGTCTTAACTCTCTCTAGTGCTCCTACTCTTTTTTCTGTTTTGCTCATCTGCTTTTACCTCTATTTTTAAGCGCTATTATACTCAAAATCATTAGATTACACTATCCCTAGATCCATTTTGACTTCTAGAGGCAAAATATCTGCGCTCCAAGGTGGATCCCAGACAAGCTCTACATAGCACTCATCAATCTCATCAACAGCGCTTGCCACATGACGCACCTGATCGACTAAAGAGTCAGCCACAGGACACGCTGCGGATGTAAGGGTCATCTTTATATGGCAGTGAATATATCTATTGTCAATTCCGCCCATACTTAGATCAATATCGTAAATAAGTCCTAAATCATAGATATTAAGAGGGATCTCTGGGTCGTAAATTGTTTTAAGATAGTTAACTATTTTCTCTTCTATGGGTTTAAAATCCACTTTATACTCCTTTTGAGTAGTCTTTAATTTTCTCAATTGCCTTGGAAAAACCGCTCTGTCTTCCTCGGCTGATAATCTCATCTAATCCTAGATCTTGTAAAAGATCTCTATCAAAGTTTTTAATCTCCTCTTTTGGAAGTCCGCTAAAAACATCTGTAAAGATCTTTGCCAACCCCTTTACAATAACAGCGTCAGCGTCAGCTCTAAAAACGACTCTTTCGTCATCCACCTCAGGGACAAGCCAAAGATTGGAGGTGCACCCTTTTACAAGATATTCCTCTCTCTTTTTATCCTCCTCTAAGCCCTCTAGCTCTTTGCCCAAATCAATTATATAGTCATATTTTTCCAACTCATTATCAAAGATCTCTAGATCTTGCTGTATCTGTTTTATTCTCTTTTCGATCATCTCAATCCTTTAGCATTTGCAAAGCTTTATTTAGAGCCGTAAAAAATGCATCTATCTCCGAGGTCGTGTTATAAAAGCTAAGGCTTGCCCTTATTGTCCCTTGTATGCCTAGCTTTTTCATCAGTGGCATATTGCAGTGATGGCCAGCGCGTATTTGGATATTTTGTTTGTCAAGCAGTATGGCAATATCACTGAAGTGAATGCCATCAACACCAAAGCTAAAAATTGCCACACTAGGATCGTTGTAGATACGAACACCCGCAACTTGGTGGAGTCGCTTGCTAAAATAGTTTTTGAGTGTCTGTTCTTGTTTAGAAATATTCTCAAATCCCACCTGTTGCACATACTCCAAGGCTCTTCCAAGAGCTATAACACCTGCTATATTAGTAGTTCCTGCTTCAAACTTAAGAGGTGGTTCTAAAAAGGTGGATTTTTCAAAACTAACATCCTCAATCATTGCTCCGCCCCCTTGATAAGGATCCATTCTCTCCAAGAGTTCATACCTTCCATACAGCACCCCTACCCCTGTTGGAGCAAAGATCTTGTGCCCAGAAAAGAGGAAAAAATCGCATCCAATCTTCTCTACATCGATAGGAAAATGCGCCACACTCTGCGCACCATCTACCAAAACAGTGCAATGATGCTTATGGGCTATCTCTGTCATCTTCTCTATAGGCGTTACCACGCCAAAGGAGTTGGAGACATGGATAATCGAAACAAAACTGTGAGGGTTCTTTTGGACAAGCCTCTCAAAAGATCTGAGATCTATCTGTAAATCCTCGTCTATATCGCACACAAGCAGACTCTCTTTGTCAAAACCTGCTAGGTGCCACGGGACAATATTGGCGTGGTGTTCTAAAGGCGTGATAATAACTTTTGAGAAGTTGTCTCTTACAAAACTAGAAGCAACCATATTAATCCCCTCCGTCGTACCTTTTGTAAAGACGATCTCTTTTGTATCACTGTTTAGAAACTGCGCCACTTTTTCTCTTGCATTTTCATACTCTAAAGTTGCCCTATTGGCACTGGAGT
>JAABTA010000234.1 GCA_011390075.1 Helicobacteraceae bacterium
CTCAATCCTCATACTCCTGTTGAAGCAATTGAGTATCTGCTTCCTGAGCTTGAAATGGTGCTTTTAATGAGCGTTAACCCAGGCTTTGGAGGACAGAGCTTTTTGCCATTCGTTGTTGAAAAAACAAAGAGACTCAAAGCACTTATTAAAAAGACAGGTTCAAAAGCTTTGATTGAAGTTGATGGCGGTGTGAATGATAGAAATATTGTTGAACTTAAAGAGGCTGGATGTGATATTGTGGTTGCAGGGAGCTATGTTTTTAAACAAGCTGATAGAAAAGCAGCTATTGAGTCTTTAAAAGTTTAACATGCGTGTTAAAATCTGCGGGATAACAAACCTCGAAGATGCCTTTTTTGCCATCAATGCAGGAGCGGACGCTTTGGGGTTTGTTTTTTACGAAAAATCCCCAAGATTCATTACTCCTAGTGCATGCAAAGAGATTATAGACAAACTCCCTCCCTTTGTTGAAAAAGTAGGGCTCTTTGTGAATCACTCAGCTGCTTTTGTTAATAGCACTGTTCACAAGTGTGGACTTACCCTTGCCCAAATCCATTTTGAAGCAGATAAGAGCTTTTTTAGAGATCTTGAGTGCAACGCTATTGCAGTTGTAAGGGCAAAAGAGCAAAGCGATGTAGCAAAATATGCCAATAGCTACAGATTAGTAGATGCTTTTGTTCCAGGATTTGGAGGAGAGGGAAAACGAGTTCCTCTTGAGTGGTTTGCAAGCAGAGATAATAGCAAAATCATTCTAGCTGGCGGACTCTCTTATGAAAATCTAGAAGAGATAAAAAATCTTGGTTTTTATGGTGTGGATGTGAGCAGTTCTGTAGAGATCTCTAAGGGAAAAAAGAGCAGAGAGAAGATTGAGAAGTTTGTAAAAAAAGCAAAGGAGCTCTAGGCTCCTTTGTAGGTTTATTTTCTTGCTTCTTTTAAGGTATCTGCAATTAAAAATGCAAGTTCTAGTGCTTGGTCAGCGTTGAGTCTAGGGTCACAATGGGTGTGGTATCTATCTCCAAGAGCGTCCTCTTTGATCTCTTTGGCGCCACCAACACACTCTGTTACATCTGAGCCTGTCATCTCTAGGTGGATGCCACCTGCGTGTGTGCCTTCTGCTTTGTGAACAGCAAAGAAGTTTTTTACCTCTCCTAAGACATTTTTGAACTCTCTTGTCTTAAAGCCACTGCTTGCTTTAAAGGTGTTTCCGTGCATAGGATCACAGCTCCAGAGAATTTTTTTCCCTTCTCTTTGTACAGCTCTTATGAGCGCAGGAAGGGTGTCTTCTACTTTGTCCACGCCTGTTCTTACAATGACATTGAGTCTTCCAGCTTCATTATCTGGGTTGATTTTGTCGATAATACTTAAGAGGTTATCAGGAGTCATGGTTGGGCCAGCTTTGACGCCAATAGGGTTTTGAACCCCTCGTAAAAACTCAATATGAGCTTCATCTAGCGCCCTTGTTCTATCTCCAATCCATAGCATGTGGGCAGAACAGTCATACATTTTGCCACTGATGCTATCTTCTCTTGTGAGTGCCTCTTCGTAATTAAGTAAAAGTGCTTCATGAGAGGTGTAAAACGAGGTCTCTTTGAGTATTGGAAGTCTCGCTGAGTCTAGCCCGCACGCTTTCATAAACTTAAGAGTCTCCTCTATCTGACACGCAAGTTGCTCATACTTCTCTTTTAGGGGGCTGTTTTCAACAAAATCGACATTCCATCTATGGACATTGTGCAGATCAGCAAGCCCTCCTTTTGCAAAAGCGCGGAGAAGATTTTGTGTGGCAGCTGATTGGTTGTATGCTCGAAGCATTCTTTGTGGATCGGGTGTTCGCTCCTCTTTTGTTGCGCCAATAGCGTTAATAATGTCTCCTCTATAGCTTGGAAGTTTTACTCCATTTATCTCTTCAAAATCACTACTTCTAGGTTTTGCAAACTGTCCAGCGAGCCTTCCCACTTTGACGACAGGGCATCCTCCTGCAAAGGTAAGCACAACAGACATCTGTAAGAGTGCTTTAAAAGAGTCTCTTATATTGTTTGCATTAAAGTCTGCAAAGCTCTCTGCGCAGTCTCCACCTTGTAGCAAAAAGGCGTTTCCTTTTGTTGCTGCAGCTAGTTTTGATTTGAGGGACTCAACTTCCCCTGCAAATACTAGAGGAGGATAGGTAGAGAGTTCTTGTTCAATCTTTTGTAGCTGTTGTTGGTCTGGATAAGTTGGCTGTTGCTTAATAGGAAATTCTCTCCAACTCTTTTTATTCCACTGATTCATAATTGTTCCTCTTCTCTAAGTATAATATTTTAAAATATTATGTCATAGAGTTTGTTTAATAGAGATTAAATAATTAAAAAAAAGCATTTAAGTTTGCTAATAATTAAAATTTATCTTCTATATTATACAATAGTAACAAGAATACAAAGCAAAGAGTTATTATGGCAGAGCATTTTATGGAAACAGGGGATAAAATAATATCCAAAACAGATGTTGATGGAGTTATCTTAAAAGGAAATGATACATTTTTTAAG
>JAABTA010000235.1 GCA_011390075.1 Helicobacteraceae bacterium
CCTTGCTCAAAATACTCTAAAATCAATCTTGATTTTTTAGCAGCAAGCCATAGTTGCCTATTAAAATGGAAAGTAAATTTATTAAGCAAAGTTTTATACTTAGCTTTTATCCCCTCTTTTTGAAGTTCAAACTCCTCTTTAAACTCCTCTAAATACTCCTCTTCTATAGATTCTAGCTTTTTCACACACTCTTCATTGACCTCTTGGAGCAAGGAGATATTATGCACAATATCTGTATAGGATCCTTTGAGACTTTTTTTCTCTTTTATAAGGCTCTCTTTTTCGCTTTGCACCTTGCAATGAGAGATTTCATTTTCAATCTCTAGAGATCTTGCATTAATCCGCTTGATTCTTTTTTGAAACTCAAAAAGACTGTCTTTCCCGTTTTCTAATCTTCTTTTTGTCTTTTTGTACTCTGTGTGATTTTCTAAAAAGATAAAACGGTAAAGCTCTTTAATCCCTTTGTCAGTAGAGCGCAAAAGGTTTCTATACATCCACTGAACTTTTTCATAGTTCTCTTTAATGTCTCTTAGGTGATCTTTTTCTATTTTTTTGTCAATAAAAACAAAGTTGTTATAGGCCGTATTGACAAAATTTTTCATAATCTCAAAATCCATCTCTTTGGTAATGTTGGTCGTAGATATGATTTTTTCTATGGCGTTATTTTTATCATTAAAGAAAAGCTCGATAGAGTCAGCAACAGTGACGCTCTCTTCGATATTTTTTTCATAAAACTTAATAATCTCTTGGGTATGTTTTTTGATATGTCTTCTAAACCCATCCAAAGAGGCGGGTTTGAGCATCTTAAAAGTGTAGTCAAAGTCATATTTTTTTGTGGGAACCTTCTCGAAAATCCCAATAGGATAACTGGCAAATTTTGACTTAGCTGCATTAATGAGATCTTTTGCCCCGGAGACCTCAAGATCGCATATAACGAGTGAGTGCTCTAATGAATCTAGCCCCTTGAGCCCCTCTTCTACACTTTGGGTAACAACACACTCCCTAAAAAGTGACTCATCAATATCTTGATCTTTTCTTAAATAGAGTACGCTCAACTCTTCTAGCAAACTTTTTCCTCACTGGCTTGTAGTTTCATAACTATTAATATACAGATTTTTTGCTAGATCTTAGGTTAATGCTGATAAAAGGAGGAGTTATCCTCCCTTTTTTAAACAAATCCCATTCTTTGGAAACAGGCTTTATCGACCATTCTAATAAGATTTGTTGTTCCTGCTTTTCCTGTTGGGTAACCCATAATAAAAACATAGGTTTCATTTGGATCAAGCCAGTTGTGTTTGACGCCCTCTGTCATGTATTGATAGATTAAATCATCACTATTTTTACTTTTTTCAATAATAAAAGTTGGCACAATCCCCCACATTAACGAAAGCTGTCTAGCTACTTTGTGGCTTGATGTGGAAGCTAAGATAATATTTTCTGAGCGAAATTTACTCATCTTTTTAGCACTGCTTCCTGTGTCTGTAAAGATGACAATGCCTTTTGGCTTAATTGCCTCACTCAACTTTGCCGCACTTGCAGCAATTGCGTCAACTCGTTCTCTTGTTGGAGAGTATTTATAGTATGGATAGATTGTCTCTGTCTCTGTGATGGTTCGCACTAAAACATGCACACTTTTGATTGGATGTTTTCCAACCGCTGTTTCATCGGAGAGCATGACTGCGTCTGTGCCATCAAGCACTGCATTGGCAATGTCGGAGACTTCTGCTCTCGTTGGATAGGGCGAATCTACCATAGATGTAAGCATCTGGGTGGCAGTGATCACAGGAATTCCAATCTCATTGGCTTTTTGAATAATCATCTTTTGTGCAACTGGCACTTTAGAGAGCCCTAGCTCCACTCCAAGATCGCCTCTTGCCACCATAACACCGTCGCTCACCTCTAAGATCTCATCAATATTATCAATAGCATCTTTTTTCTCAATTTTTGGAACAATCAAAGCCCCTCCACCATAGGCGTGAGAGACGGCTTTTGCCTCTAAGACATCATTTTTGTTTCTCACAAAACTAATAGCAACAATATCGACACCATTTTCAATCCCAAACTGCAAATCTGCAAGATCTTTTTTTGTAAGCGCCGGAATAGAAAAAGCAAGATCTGGAAAATTGACACCCTTTTTCGATGTAAGCACCCCTCCAACTTCTATCTCTATCTCAATTTTTTTCTCATCGCACTTGGTTGCAAACGCTCGCATTGTGCCATCGGCAAAAAAGATCTTGGTACCTAAAACAATATCTTTTAAGATCTCAGGATGAGGAAAAGGAATCACATCTCCTTTGCTACTGGCTTTATCACTGAGAATATATCTTTTGCCAGTCTCTAAAACCATCTCTTTTTCAATTTCGCCTACACGAATTTTTGGTCCAGAGATATCTTGCAAAATTGCAATATGTTTTCCCACCTTTTTTTCCGCTTCACGAATAATTTTGATGAGCCTCAAGTGCGCTTCATGATCTCCATGGGAAAAGTTGAGCCTAAAAACATCAACTCCAG
>JAABTA010000022.1 GCA_011390075.1 Helicobacteraceae bacterium
CACTGGAGAAGACTATCATTTTTGCTGAAATAGCCCCCCTCTTCTTCAAAATAGTCACAGATACAGTGCTCTTTTGTGTTAAAATCAGAGACACTACTGTATTGTGTGAAGTATTTAAAAAAAGTTTTATTCGCACTTTTAAGTCTATATCCCTCTAGAACCACAATGATGTCAGTAGAGAGGTCTAGGATTCTTTTATAAAAGTTTGCTTGGCGGGTGATGTTGCTATTGTGTCTGTAGGAGACATATCCATAGATCCCTAAAAGCGTGACTACAAAAAGAACTAGCAGAGCTATATTGTTTTTTATATCAGCTACCTTGCTTAGGTCTATAGTGTCTAGATCTTTTGAGATAATAAAATGCCCCATCGGATTACCTACAGTATCATCAATCTTGAAGTATGTATAAATTCTGCCATCTTTTTGTAGATAGTCATCAATCTGTATAAAGGGCTCTACACCGTAGCGCTCTAGCGTTTCCATGAGGTGCTCTGCTGGTTCTAGAAGAGCCACATAGTAATCATCAACAAAGATCTGAGAAAAAGGAAATATTATCTGCTCTTTATAGGACTTGTCAGCTAGTACAATAAGGTCATAACCATTTTTCTTAAGAGTTTTCGCAATAGAGCTAAAGTGACTGACTACCTCTACATGACCTAGGTATAGCTCTTTCTCAAATACTGGAATCATTGATTTAAAGGTCATATCAAACATGCCTACACTAATAGTAGAGATTTTTCTTGGATTTTGAACCATATCGGCAACATCAAGTCTAATATCCACTAAAGAGTCACCCTGTTTTTTTGTCCAGCTTCTTTGGACATTGACCCCATGTTTATCAATAAGCTGAATCCAGATGTTTTTGTAGTCTGTTGTCTCTTTGAGCTGGGAAGAGATGCTTTGTAGGTTCAGATCTTCTCTTCTTTTTTTTAGAACTTCTGTAACTTTTTCGGAAGTTGCTATTAAAGAGGCGATCATATCTGTATTAGACTGTTTGTCTTCAATCATTTGCACAAGGAGTTTTTTGGACTCTTGGGCGAGGTCTTTAAAAATAGTATCTTTTGTATCTTCAACAATAAACTGAGTAGTTCTCTCTGCCAAAAAAAGGAAAAGAAAAGTAGAGACGATAATGAGAAAAATATTAATATACTTTTTCACAATGCAACCTTTTGAAAATTGTATCAAAAATATTATAAAAATGTGCTAGAGTTTAAAACTCTAGCGGTTGGTTGCTCTTTCTGAGATCTTTTGCGATACTTTCTCTAAAGGGTTGTTCTTTCACACTAGGAAGCATAAGCCCTTTGACTTTGTGCTCTCTAATTTTGTACCTTCCAGTGTCATTTCCAGCTAGAAAATGGGGCTCATTTTCTAAAGTATATGCAAGATCCCAAGCAATAGCTCCCTCTGTTGGGCAAGCATCAAAGCACTTAGGAACCGAGCAATCTACACACTCAATACACTTTTCTGGTTTGACATAGGTGTATTCCCCGTTGGGTGAAAAGTCTACTCCAACAATCGCCGTTGCTGGACATTCATCTATACACGCCTCACAATTGATACATAAATCTGTAATTATAACTGCCATTTTTTTCTCCTAATATCTCATCCAATCCTCGTGGGAATGGCCTTTTTGTTTTTTCTTCTCATCTACAATACTTTGGATATCTTTTTCGATCTCTTTTGTATTGAGAGAGCCCTTTTGTTGCGAGTAGATTTTTCCTTCAAACTCTACTAAGGTTGCTGAAGTGATGAGTTGGTTGCCCTTGTTTACTTGAAATTTCTCCCCAAACTGTCCATACTCATCAAACACAATCTGAAACTTTCCAATCTCATCAATATGATGAAGATCTCTACCTACTATGCCATCTTTAGGAAGAATAAAGACAATTTTGAGTTTTTTAAACTTATCTAGCAAACTCTTGATTGTGTTATAAAGAGCGAGATCTATTGTTTTATCTAGAGATATTAACAGTTGAATCTCCGGAGCTAACATTCCTATAACATCTTGTCCTCCAGCAACTTTTTCTACTCTTACTGCTGGTGCTTCTTTGCCTTGCTTCATTCAATCTCTCCTTTTAGTGGCGTTACACTAAAGTGCATTTAAAACAACCATCTTGATCCCCGCATTCATAACAGGCAGGGGCTATCTCGCCTATTAGGTCGTAGAGATATTTTTTCCAAAGTTTCTCTTTTGGCTTTTTTGCTGCCAAGGATGGAAAGTGTTTTGTCATAAAGGCATGCATCTCTTTTCTGTTTTTAAACCCAAGGTCATAATAGAGGTGGTTCATTAAAACAGACTTTTTTGCGATGAGTCTTGCCTCATTTTCTCTACTGCTAGTATCTATTGCATATTCTGAAAGAAGAGCAAAGATCTTTTCTTCAAATAGTTGTAACTTTTCCATATAAATACAAGTGCATGTTTGCCTCCCGAGGAAAAGGGTGCCCAAATGACTCTACTGCTTACAAAAATGTAATCTTTTGTTCTTTTTTTGTATGGATTACAAAAATGTTCTTTGTCAATAATTTTTATAATCCTTATAAATAGATGGTTTGTTAGAAAAAAGAGCTCTGGCTAAAAAGTTGCACTTATGACTTTTGAATGTTTACAAACAAAAATTTCAAAAGGATAGACAATGGCAGAACTTAGACAGATTGCTTTTTACGGAAAAGGTGGTATTGGTAAGTCAACAACTTCCCAAAATACATTAGCAGCTATGGCTCATTACTATGGTCAAAAAATTATGATTGTTGGTTGTGATCCAAAAGCAGATTCAACAAGACTTATCTTGCATGAAAAAGCGCAAGACACTATTTTACAACTAGCAGCCGATGCTGGTACAGTTGAAGATATTGAATTGGATGAAGCACTCAAAGAGGGAGCTGGAATGTTCTCAAGAGATACGGCAAATGGTTGGATTACATGTACAGAATCTGGTGGTCCTGAGCCTGGTGTTGGGTGTGCTGGTCGTGGTGTTATTACAGCGATTAACTTTTTAGAAGAAGAGGGTGCGTATACAGACGAGCTCGATTTCGTATCGTACGATGTTCTTGGTGATGTTGTTTGTGGTGGGTTTGCAATGCCTATTAGAGAGGGAAAAGCTCAAGAGATCTATATCGTTATGTCTGGTGAGATGATGGCAATGTACGCAGCTAACAATATTTCTAAAGGTATTTTAAAATATGCAAACACAGGTGGTGTAAGACTAGCTGGTCTTATCTGTAATGCAAGAATGACAGACAGAGAATATGATCTATCAAATGCTCTTGCAAAAAGACTTGGCACGCAGATGATTCACTTTGTTCCTAGAAACAATGCTGTACAACACGCAGAACTAAGAAGAATGACTGTTGTTGAATTCTCTCCAAATAATGATCAAGCAAAAGAGTACAAAGAGTTAGCAAGAAAAATTATTGCAAATGATCTAAAAGTTATTCCAACTCCACTAGAGATGGATGATCTTGAGGCACTCTTAATGGAATTTGGTCTTGACGAAGAAGTTGATGAAGAAAATATTGGTAAATCTGCAGAGGCTTAATTCAATATATTGAGCGTCGTAGCAGATAGTGTAGCTTTTGAAAACCTGTTTTTCAAAGCGTTTTAATAATAAATAAAAAGAAATAAGGAGAATATTATGTTTATATGTGGTTTTCATTTCCCTGCAGAAGAGGGCAACGATGTAGCATTTGATAAGGTAATTGAAAAAGTAGATGCTGAGGTAAGTGATAAAGTGAGTTCAGTCAAAGAGTTTAAATTCAAATATGGAAAGCAGTTTGAAAATGAGCTAACTTACAGCAAGAATGATACTTTTCTTGCAAAAGCGTTATTAAACTATTTCCTATTTGAAAATGATGCAAAAGAGGAAAAATACTTTATCTATACCGACAGATATCAAATGGCAGAGATCTCTAAAAAAGTTGATACTGACGAAGAGACAGCAGAGCTATGCAAAAAGTTTGATGGTATGGATATGTTTAAAGTTACGGCAGTAATGTAAGTTCTAGTCTGAACTCGTAAAGGAATACACAATGACAGCAAAAACATTAGATTTACTACAAAAAGAGGCTATTGAAGAGGTACTAGAGAAGTACCCTGAAAAAGCTAAAAAGAATAGAGCAAAACACTTAGGTGTGGGCGCTCCTGAGGATGATGCTAACAAAACTTGTGGTGGCGTTAGAAGTAACAAAAAAACCATTCCTGGTGTTATGAGCCAAAGAGGCTGTGCTTATGCTGGGAGTAAAGGGGTTGTTTGGGGACCAATTAAAGATATGATTCATATCTCTCACGGCCCTGTTGGGTGTGGTCAATACTCTCGTGCCGGTAGAAGAAACTACTACATCGGTCATACAGGGGTTGACTCATTTGTAACAATGAACTTTACTACAGATTTTCAAGAGAAAGATATTGTTTTTGGTGGGGATAAAAAACTCTCCAAAGCGATGGAAGAGATTAACGAACTATTTCCTTTAAATAATGGTATCTCTATTCAATCTGAGTGTCCAATTGGTCTTATTGGTGATGACATTAACGCCGTAGCGAAAATAAAAGCTAAAGAGATGGATAAGTTGATGGTCCCTGTAAACTGTGAAGGCTTTAGAGGTGTTTCACAATCTCTAGGTCACCATATTGCCAATGATGCTATTAGAGACTATGTTTTCACAGGCGAAGCCAAACATGAAGACTTTAAATCAACAGATTACGATGTGGCAATACTTGGTGATTACAACATTGGTGGTGATGCGTGGTCTTCTAGAATTTTACTAGAAGAGATGGGGCTTAGAGTGATTGCTCAGTGGTCTGGTGACGCAACTGTAAAGGAGATGGAACTTGCTCCAAAAGCAAAACTGAACCTTTTACACTGCTATAGATCAATGAACTACATCTCTAGACACATGGAGCAAGAGTTTGGTACCCCTTGGGAGGAGTATAACTTCTTTGGAAAAACCCAAACAATTGATTCTTTAAGAAAAATTGCGAGTCACTTTGATGACACTATTAAAGCAAATTGCGAAAAAGTGATTGAGAAGTATGCACCTATGTATGATGGTGTGATTGAAAAATACAAGCCAAGACTAGATGGGAAAAAAGTGATGATGTTTGTTGGTGGTCTAAGACCTAGACACATTATTACAGCTTTTGAAGATCTAGGAATGGAAGTTATCGGTACTGGGTATGAATTTGCCCATGATGATGACTACAAAAGAACAACAGAAGAGATCTCAAACTCAACGGTTATCTACGATGATGTCAATGAGTATGAACTTGAATCATTTGTGAAAAAGCTTAAACCAGATTTAGTAGCAAGTGGAGTCAAAGAGAAGTATGTATTCCAAAAGATGAATATGCCGTTTAGACAGGTGCACTCTTGGGATTATAGTGGGCCGTATCACGGATTTGATGGTTTCGCAATTTTTGCTAAAGATATGGATTTAGCAGTGAACTCACCGGTTTGGGGACACAGCAGTGCTCCATGGGACAAATAGGAGGATATCATGCAAGATACAGAAAATATTGTAAACGGACAGAAACTCTTTTTAAAAGATGAGTATAAAGAATTATTAGCCAATAAAAAACAGTTTGAAAGTTCAACTCTTGCCACAGATCCTGCTAAGGTAGAGGAAGTTTTTGAGTATCAGAAATCTTGGGAATATCGAGAGAAAAACTTTGCTAGAGAAGCCATTACAGTTAATCCTGCAAAAGCTTGTCAACCACTAGGTGCTGTTATGGTGGCACTAGGATTTGAAGAAACTATGCCGTATGTTCATGGATCTCATGGGTGTACAGCGTACTTTAGAGCGTATTTTACAAGACACTTTAAAGAGCCAACGCCAGTTGTTAGTGACTCTATGACAGAAGATGCAGCGGTTTTTGGTGGTTTGGCGAATATGAGAGATGGTTTAAAAAACTGTAATGCACTGTATAACCCAAAAATGATTGCTGTGAGTACCACTTGTATGGCAGAAGTTATTGGTGATGATTTAGTTGCATTTGCAGCAGCTGCAAAAGATGAGGCTCCTGAGTTAAATGATGTGGAGATTCCTGTAGCAAATACCCCATCATTTGCAGGTTCGCATATTACAGGTTACGACAATATGATGCAGTCTATTTTAGTGACTCTAACCAAAGACAATATTGCGGCAGAGAAAAAAGAGAGAATCAATATTATTCCTGGGTTTGAACCCTATATTGGCTCTATTAGAGAGGTCAGAAAAATAGTAGACGCTTTTGGATATGACTACCTATTTTTAGGGGATCACAGCGAGCAGTGGGATACGAGCGCTGGGACTTATAAAATGTTTGATGGTGGTACAAAGCTTGTAGATGCAAAAGATAGTGCAAACTCTAAAGCAACTATTACACTGCAAAAGTACACCACTAAAAAGACAATGAAGGCTGTAAAAAACAAATTCAAACAAGAGGCTGTTTTTGAAAATCCAATTGGTCTAGCTGGTACTGACAACTTTATTATGAAGCTTAAAGAACTCACAGGAAAAGAGATTCCTGAGTCTTTAAAAACAGAAAGAGGCAGACTTGTTGATGCCATGCAAGATAGCTACCCATATATGCATGGTAAAAAGTTTGCAATCTATGGTGATCCTGATTTTCTTATCGGTGTAGTCAGCTTTTTAGTAGAGATGGGTGCAGAACCAACCCATGTTCTTTGTCACAACGCTCCAAAGGGTTGGGAAAAAGAGATGGAAGAGATCTTAGCTAAAAGTCCTGCAAAAGATGATTGTAAAGTCTATCCTGGTAAAGATCTATGGCACATGAGAAGTCTTTTATTTACTGAGCCTGTGGACTTTATTATTGGTAACACCTATGCAAAAGAGCTCATGAGAGATACCAATACTCCAATGATTCACATGGGATTTCCAATTTTTGATAGACACCACCTCCATAGAACAGCTATAAGCGGATATGCAGGTGCGTTAAACATGCTCACAACAATTGTGAACAAAGTTCTTGACAAACTTGATGACGAGACAAGTAGCATAGGTAAAACTGACTACTTTTTCGACGCAGTTCGTTAAATTTTTTTGTTGCCCATTGATTTGGGCAACAAAATCTGTATTGATTGATTAATAATTAATCTTTTGTTGAGTTATTTATTCATCAGTCAATTGTAAAATATTGACTAAGGTTTGAAAAAAACCTGACACTGTTTCATCCATATTTCGTTATGGAAATTCATGAAAGGTTGCGCGTATGGTAAAAAGATCTGTCGTAAAAGATTTGCTGAACGAAACAAGCTGCTCTCATAATAGCGACTCTTCCAAAAAAGCTTGTGAGATAAGCAAACCTGGCGCAACCTCTGGTGGATGTGCCTTTGAAGGGGCACAGATTTCCCTTTTTCCTTACTCTGATGCGGTTCATTTGGTACATGGACCGCAAACTTGTCTAGGAGCTAGCTGGGAGACACGGACAACTCACACCTCTTGGGAGAAAAAAGATTTCACCCAAATGGGATTTACCACAGGAATTACAACAAATGATGTAATTTTTGGTGGCGAAGAGAGACTAGAAAATTCAATTAATTATGTAGTAAAAAAATATCAGCCAGAAGCTGTATTTGTCTATTTAACCTGTGTTACTGCCCTTATTGGTGATGATGTTGAGAATGTATGTAAAAGAAAAGCAGAAGAGTTTGCTATACCTATATTTCCTGTGGACTCCCCAGGATTTGTTGGAAGTAAAAATTTAGGGAGTAGATTAGGGGCTATGAGTGTATTTGAACACTTAATAGGTACAAAAGAGCCTAAGATAACTACCAAGTATGATATTAACCTAATCGGTGAATATAATGTCACAGGGGATATGTGGCAGTACTCACACTATCTTGATGAGTTGGGAATTCGTATTCTCTCAACTCTTAGTGGTGATGGAAGAGTTAAAGACATAAAAACAGCTCATAGAGCCAAACTTAATGTGATTGTGTGTGCAAAATCTTTAATTACGCTTTGTCGTAAGATGGAAGAGAAGTATGACATTCCTTATGTCTCAACATCCTTTTACGGAATGAGAGACACCTCTAATGGTCTAAGAGATATTGCAAAAGCTTTAGGGGACAGAAACTTAATAAAGCGTACAGAAAAACTGATTGCAAGAGAAGAGAGAGCACTTGAAAAAGTGTTAGCCCCTTATATTGAAAAGTTTCAAGGCAAAAAGTGTGTTTTAAACACTGGTGGGAATAAGTCTTGGTCAATTCTTTCAGCACTGCAAGATCTTGGAATCGAGGTAGTGGCAACAAGTGTTCGTAAAGCTACAGAAGATGATAAAGAGAAGGCGAGAGAGTACATTGGTGCTGAGGGTATCTTAATGGAAGTACCTGCTAAAGAACAGGGAAAAATCATTGAAGAAAAGGGTGTTCATATTCTATTAGCTGGTGGTCGTAGTCTCTATACAGCGCTTAAAAAAAGAGTAGCTTTTTTAGATGTAAATCAAGAGAAAAAGGTCAGTTATGGTGGATATAACGGACTTGTAAATTTAGCTAAAGATCTAGAAAATGCATTGGATAATCCAGTGTTTAGATTGGCTGGAGAGGAGGCACCATGGGAAAAGTAG
>JAABTA010000236.1 GCA_011390075.1 Helicobacteraceae bacterium
TAGAGAACTTATAGGTACTCTTCAAAAGCAGTTTGCTTTGGTGTATGAGAAAGAGGCTCACCTAGAGCACTCCACAGAGACACAGTTTCCTTTTTTAAAGCACTACTTTCCTAAGAAAAAGGTCGTGGAGATTGTGTATGGCAAAACCAACTCTACAAAACTAGAAGAGGTGGTTGCGTATTTAATAGACAATAACTACGGAGTCATCATCAGCACAGATCTAAGCCACTTTTATACAAAACAAGAGGCCGAACAGCTCGATAAGATCTGTATCGAAGCTGTGAGTAAGAGAGACACGAGTCTATTGGAAAAAGGTTGCCAAGCATGTGGCAAAAGAGGCGTGCGAGCTGTTTTGGATATTGCAAACAGAAACAATTTGCAAACAGAACCCTTGTACTATAATACAAGTGCAGATATGACACAAGATGACTCAAAGGTTGTAGGGTATCTGAGTTCAATTATTTATAAAGAGGCATAACAATGGAAGAGGTATTAAAGCAAGCAGAGAGTGACAAGCTTGTTTTTAAACTGACCCACAATCAAACGCCAATTGATCTATCTTTATTGGAGAGTAATTAGTGAAACTTATAGTTGTATTATTTGTTGCTTTGGGTCTGTATGGCAGTAGCATTGCAGGGGGATGGCTTGGCTTGCATTCAGGAAAAGTGCAAAGCCTTGCAGGTATAGAAGAAGATGAACTTGTAAGTTATGGAAAAGATATCTTTGTTCACAAAGACGCTCAAAAAATCTTTTTTAAGATTGATCCTCAAAATGGCACAGTCTATGGAACGCTGTATCACTGGAGCGAAAACTCTATAGAGCCTGTGGAAAATGCAAATGTTAGCTTTTCTCTCAAGAGTGATACAACCATCAAACAGACAACCACCACAAATAGCAGTGGAAAATTTGTTATACAAGATCTTTTTAGAGCCAACTATCTTGTCCGCATCGAAAAGGGCGAAAAGAGCTTTTTTGGAGATTTTTCTCTTGTAGATAAAGAAAATACTCAAAACTTTTATATCGCAGATAAAAAGAGCAAAAACTACTATCTTAAAACAAGAAAAGAGCCAGTTTTTATTGATGATGAGAGAGAAAAAGAGATTGTTTTAGAGATTGGTAATAGCAGTAAAATTTCTGGTGAGATCTGTTTGGATATTGTTTTTGATGACTCTATTGTGAGAAATTATGGAGTGGTGAATCGATGCTTTTATATAGGAGAGAGACAGAGTGTTAAAGTTCCTGTCAAGCTATTGTTTCAAAAGTTTAGCTCCTCAAATCTTGATACAACTTTGGGAGTGACACTCTATAACGAACAGCGCAAATGGCACTATAGCCTCAAATTAGACTTTATTTATGATACACAAAAGATCACAGCAAACAAACCTAAAACTCTTCTTGCTTATATTATCTCTGATGAGCTTGAGGTCAAGGAACTAACAAATGAATTAGTTGTTAACAAGCAGAAGCAAAAAGAGTTTTTGTTGCTGCTCTTTTCTCCTAAAAAAGTAGAGAATTTCTCTATTGATGTTGGCTTTGATACAAATATAAGCGCACATATTAAAGCAAGCGATCCCTTTATCTTGAAGCGATCAATTGTGAGCGATTTTGGACAAATGCTTCTATACTCTTTTAAAACCTTTGATTCAATTATCTTGCCAGAAGATAGCAAACCATTTATCCAGCCTATAAGAGATTCACAAATAACAAGAGTAGATATAAAAAACAAGAAACTAGCCACCCTTGTAATGCGTGATGGAGCTTTAAAGATCACGCCTATGAAAAACAGCTCGGGAGAGAGTGTTATCTCTTTGTTTGCTGTGGATGAGAGTGGTAATGAGTTTGTGAAACAGGAGTTGTTGCTCAAAATAGAAGCGATCAATGATCCGCCGGTTATTTTGTTTGAGCCAAAGCAAACAGTAATAGAGGGGGCATTCTACTCCTACCGCTTTGAGGTATTTGATGTGGATGATACGCAGGTAGAAAAAGAGATTATACTTGCTCCAAACTGGCTCACATACAATAAAACAAACGGTGAGCTAAGTGGGGTGGCGAGATATAGTGGAAAGAGAGAGTTTGTCTCTTTGGTTGTGAGTGATGAGGAGCATAAGGTGCAAAAAGACTTTTTTATTGATGTTCAAAAGAATAAAAACTTGCCCCAAAGCGCACAACCTGTAGCAAAAAAACCAAAAAAAGTGCAAGAGAAAAAGAGGAGTGAGACGCAAAAAAGGAGCATGTTTATTTTGAAAAACTACTCCAATATTAGAAAAAGCCCAAATGGTGATATAGCAGGAGAATCGTGGCCAAAGGGACGGCTTGTTGTCGGGGAGTATAATGAGAATAGAACTTGGCTAAGACTAGATAAATATCTCATAAGTAGTGGCTGGGTGAATGTGGAAGAAGAGATCTGGACATATAGTGGCAATCTCTTTGAAAAAGAGGCGAGAATGTTTGTCGTCAAGCCATTTACAGAGGTTATCTCCCCAGATGCAGAGGTGG
>JAABTA010000237.1 GCA_011390075.1 Helicobacteraceae bacterium
TTCAAGGAATTTATAATAAAAAGGTACTTATTGACAATAAGTGGTACCAGGAGGGTGATGTGATAAATAAAAAAAAGATTGTCTATATAGGCTTAAAAGGTATTATTTTAGATTTGGGTGGCACACAAAGAGAGGTAATAAGACTAAAATCCATAGATGAAACAGACGGGCTAGAAATAGGTAAGTCAAAAGGAGAGAAAAGGTGAAGAAACTACTACTTTTAGGAGCAATAGCCTTACCACTATTTGCCAATAATTGTGATGAGACACTTTTAGATATTAAGATAAATAAAGACAATGTTCGTTTATCCTCGGTTATCAATGGAATTGCAAAAGATTGTGGCTACTCTGTTTTTTATGAAAATCAAGGGAATGCGATACGCGAAGACATGGTAGGGCTCATCTCTTTGGAGAAAAAAACCCCTAAAGAAATTATTGACTTCTTGCTCTCTCAATATAACTATAACTATCAGTTAGAGGACAAAGTCTTAACTATCTCAAAATACTCGACAAAAACTTTTAAAATAGACTATATTGATACTAAACGAAGTGGAAGCAGTAATACAGATGTTTCTATTGCTGGTGGAGTTGGTGATTCAGGTTCGTCTCAAGGCAGTTCAGGTAACAATGGTGGCGCAACAATTGACACTATAGAGGAGTTTGATTTTTGGAGCAAAATAGAAGAAGAGGTCAATAGTATCTTGATACGACCTGAAGATGATTCGGAACAAAAAGCTCAATCAATTATTAACCCAAAAGGTGGTTTTGTAACTGTCACAGGAACAAATAGACAGCTTATGAGAGTAGATAACTATCTTGAAGATCTCTTAGATACTCTTAGGAGACAAGTGATGATTGATGTAAAGGTTATTAGTGTCACATTAGATGACTCTCATAAAACAGGAATAGATTGGTCAAAGCTCTCCATTAGCTTTAATTCTTCTGGAGCGGATACAGAATCTAAAGCATCAGGAGGAGCTCCAACACAAGTTGGTGTTGCATCAGCTGCAGCAGCAACTATCCCTTCTCCAAATTCGTGGGTAGTAAGCCAGAGCTATTTTGATGCAAATGCCTTTTTTAGTTTTTTGCGAGGTCATGGGGAGACAAGATCTCTTTCTAACCCTAAAGTATTAGCTATGAATGCTCAGCCAACTATTATTAGTATTGGTGATAATGTAAACTATCTCAAAAGAACCTCCAATGCAACAGAAGGTACAACAAGCGAGACAACAGAAGCCAAAGAGATCTTCATTGGAGTTTTGTTAGATATTACGCCAAAAATTGATGATAATGGCTATATAACACTAAGAATAAACCCATCTATTAGCGAATTTAAATACACAGAAGATGCACAAAAACAGACAACATCTAGACAACTTCCACCAGATACAGTCTCTAGAAGAATATCTACTATTGTACGGGTAAGAGACTCGGATGTGATAGTCCTTGGAGGGCTTATTAGTAGCTCAAAAAATAACTTTGAAAATAAAGTACCTCTTTTGGGGGACATTCCATTTTTAGGACGACTCTTTAAATCAAATGAAGTCACAGATATTACAACTGAGCTTGTATTTGTCTTGACTCCAAGAATTATAACTCATGATAGTAGACCAACACTTAAAGAGCTTGGATTTCAGATGAGCGAAGACGAGTTGTAATGGAGAAAAAAGAGCAGATACAAAAACTAATTACTGCTTTTGTTGATAGCGAAGAGAATGAGTTTTATGTATCTTTAGAGCGCTCTAGACTCAACTACTCAAAAATGGTGAATGCGCTTCATAATCCTTTTAAGATTATTCTACTTTTCGGACCCCCTGGAAGCGGGAAGAGCTTTCTGTTTCATAAGTTTTTTAAAGAGTATGCTAGCGAATACCCTCTTTTTTTATATAAAACTCCTGATTTTAATCAGAGTGCTCTTAAAAGTATATACGAAAGTGTGACAAAACAAACAATACGAAGCAGTGATAACATGGAGGCCTTAGAGCGTTTACGAGAGATAGAAAAGGAGATAATTGTTATGCTTGATGAAGCTCAGCTCTACTCACAAGAGCAGATGGAGTGGATTAGATTGCTCTCTAATGAGAAAAATTTAAAGTTTATTATCTCTGTGCATAAAGTCGCTAATGAAGATCTTTTGGCACAAAAACATTTTAGAACAAGAATTTATGAAACTATTCGTTTTGAACCTTTAAAGCCAGAGGAAATTACTCAATATATAGAAGAAAAGCTTCTTCTGAGTGATGCCCAAAATATTTTTTCAAAATTTGACAAGAAAAGTTGTAAGCTCATCTACAGTTTTAGTGAAGGAAATTTACGAGATATTAATAGGTTGCTCAACCGTTTTTTCTCTCTTATTCATTCTGCCGTTGAAGCCAATAGCTCTTTTGTGCTTAGTAGCAAATTAGTGAATAAATTTATTGAGATGGCAGCTATTGACCTTGGCATGGTAAAATCAAAAAGTTGGATACGACAATGGATATAATTAACAATCAT
>JAABTA010000238.1 GCA_011390075.1 Helicobacteraceae bacterium
GTTTTTAACCGATATGGACGCCAAGGATATTAAGCCCGCACTCTTAAAAGTCTTTGAGGGTGAATATAGAATTGATCATAGAATGGTTATTAAAATTACAGCAGATATCAATGGTAAAACCTATAAGCACTACGCTGTCAATGATTTGGTTATCAAACATAAGTATAATAAAATGACAAGGGTTAATTTGCATATTGATGGAGTTTTGGCAAATAGCTACCATGGAGATGCTTTGATTGTCTCCACACCAACAGGAAGCACAGGATATAACCTCTCGGCAGGGGGGCCTATTGTATTTCCTTATGCAAAAAACTTTGTTTTTACACCTATTTGCCCACACTCTTTAACACAAAGAAGCCTAGTGCTTCCTGTGGATTTTGATATTAAAATAGATATGGAATCTGAAGATGGGCTCTTAATTATTGATGGACAAGATATTATTAACTTCTCTTCATCTGATAGTATTAAGATAGAGATGGCAGAAAAAAAAGTGCAGATGGTGCACCGAAAGACAAGAAACTTTTTTAAGATAGTGCGAGAAAAATTAAATTGGGGGGACAAATGAGTACAGCAAAAAACTTCTCTTTGTGGGTTGACTATTTAGAGAGAGATTTTATCAAGAGTGATCTAGGAGCAATGATAGCAAAGGGAAGTGTAAGAGGAGCAACATCTAATCCTGCGATTTTTAAAAATGCTTTTACAACTTCAAAAGCGTACGAAGCACAAAAGAGCGCAAGTGTTTCTAAAGGAAAAGAGCTCTATGAAGAGCTAGCCATCAAAGATATCCAAGATGCCTGTGACAGCTTTTTGCCTATCTACAAGGAAAATCATAATGACGGCTTTGTGAGTTTAGAGGTAGATCCAGCCTTGTGCGACGATGCAGAAAAAACAGTTGCCGAGGGGCTCTCTTTGGCAAAGAGAATTAATAGAGAAAACTTGATGATAAAGGTGCCAGCAACACAAGCGGGATACCAAGCCATAGAAAATCTTTTAGCACAAGGCGTGCATGTGAATGCAACTTTGATTTTTTCCAATAAACAAACACTCAAAGTTCTAGAGGCGTACAAACGGGCAAACTCAGAAAAAAATCTTGTGATTAGTGTTTTTATAAGTCGATTTGACAGAGCACTAGACAAAAAACTCCCATCAGAACTGCAAGGTAAAGCGGGGGTCTATAATGGCGCAGAGTGCTATAACAGTGTAGAGCAAGAGAACCTTGCAAATGTACGAACACTATTTGCAAGCACAGGGGTGAAAGGTGATGCCTATCCACCGAGCTATTATGTGGATGAGCTTATAGGAGACAATAGTATTAATACAGCTCCTTTGCAAACAATAGAAGCATTTTTAGCACAGGGCACTCTTGCAAAAAAACTACCAATTTCTCAAAAAGAGATTGAGAGCTACTTTAGTAAGATAGCAGAGCTAGGCATCAATTTTGAAAGCGTGAGCGATACACTGTTGCAAGATGGGTTAGAGCAGTTTAAAGTGGCATTTCAAGAGATTTTAGATTCATTAAAGTAGGAGAGGACTGTGGCACAAGTGGAAGTAAAAGTTGATGAGCTCACCTTTGAGGTGACTGACAGAGTCAAAGGCTATCTTAAAAAGTTGATTGAATTAGGCGGGAGCGATCTCCATATTAAAGCGGGATCTCCAGTGCGTGCAAGAGTTGATGGTGATATTATGACCCTTAGCGAAGATATTATGCCAAGAGGAGACGCACTAACTCTAGGAAAAGAGATGCTAAGAGGAAGGTTTCCTCGCTTTGTAGAAGAGAAAGAGATGGATCTGACCTTTCGTCTTGATGATGAGTACCGTTTTAGGGTGAATGTCTTTTTTCAAAAAGATGGTATGAGCGCTGTTTTTAGGGTGATTGAAACAGAGATCTACTCGCTAGATAAACTCAATATGCCAGAGTCTGTCAAAAAATTTGCAGATATCCAAAGAGGGCTTATCCTTGTAACGGGTATTACAGGAAGTGGTAAATCAACGACTCTTTCAGCAATTATCAATGAGATTAACGAAAAGTATAAAAAGCATATTCTTACTATTGAAGATCCAATAGAGTTTATCCACAAAGACAAAAGCTCTATGATTAGCCAAAGAAGTGTTGGCGAGGATACCCACAGCTTTGCACAGGCACTTCGATCGGCTCTAAGAGAAGACCCTGATGTAATACTCGTTGGGGAGATTAGAGATATTGAGACAATTGAGATAGCCCTGCATGCAGCAGAGACAGGGCACTTGGTTCTTTCCACCATGCACACAATCGATACCCAAGAGACCATTAATAGAATTATTGGGATGTTCCCCCACGAAGAACAAGCGAGAATTCGTATTGGGCTCTCTACGGTTTTAAATGGAGTCATCTCCCAAAGACTAGCACGAACCACCGATGGTAAGCGCGCGGCTGCTTTAGAGATCTTGGTCAATACCTCTAGAATCTCTGATCTCATACGAGGCAATAGAGATGCAGAGATTAGGC
>JAABTA010000239.1 GCA_011390075.1 Helicobacteraceae bacterium
ATATTGTTGCCAGTAAAGTGTCCTATAAAAAAGAGGTTGGTCATCAATTTAATTATCAAAAGGTTTCAGAAAAAATTGGCATCTCAGAAGAGAAATATTTAGGGTATATCAACAGATTTTTTACAGCTATTGGCAATGATCTTGAAAAATTTAAACAATTTTCTAAAACAAAAAATTACGAAAAATTACGAAAAATTGCCCACAAGTATAAAGGCACAGCTGGCATCTTAAAGCTTGAAAAGTTGCATACGACATTAAAAGAGATAGAAGAGCGCGCCAAAGCTAAAGAAGAGCGAGATTTAAAGAGCTCTGTAGCGAGTCTCAAACTAGAGATAGAGAAGCTTAAGGGGCTTTAAACCCCATAGTAAAAACAGCCCCATCGTCGCTGTTGGCTACTTCTAGTTTGCCTTGCATATGCTCTTCTATCATAATTTTGGACATATATAGGCCTATGCCTGTTCCTTGATCAGCTGCTTTAGTTGAAAAATAGGAGTCAAAGATCTTATCTATGATAGGTTCTGGTATACCACCAGCATTATCTTTAATGGCAACTTCTACAAAGTTATGCTCTTGTGATACTGTGACATCAATTTTTCTAGAGTGTGTGTTGTGCTCTTTAAAAGCATCGACCGCGTTGTTAAAAATATTGATGACAACTTGCTGAAACTCGTTGGCTTTGCCAAAGATTTTTATATTTGGATCTCCAGAGATGGTGATAGTTACTTTCTCATTTTGGTATCGTTTCCCTAGCATTTTGTCTATTTTCTCAATGGTCAGCACAGGGCTAAACTCTGTGGAGTTCTTGTTTGGTTTAAAAAAGTCTCTAAAGTCGTTGATTGTGTTGTTCATATAGCTGATGGTGCTGTGGGTATTATTGACATACTGCTTAACATACTCTTTATCTACTTCGTTGTGTTCATAGTCATCTAAAAGCTGAAAGCTTGTGATAGAGAGAATATTCAGTGGCTGTTTCCATTGGTGGGCAATGGAGCCTATCATCTCTCCCATTTGGGCTTGTCTTGTTTGCAATTGAAGCATCTCTTTTTGTTTTTTGTTCTCTTCAATGGTGTTTTTGACTCTTTGCGTCAGCTCACTTTTTTGTGCTTCTATGTTGGTGACATCGGTAAAGGTATAGATTCTTCTGCTAAATTTTTCAAAATAGGAGGTAGAGGCTACCATTGGAGGAGATTGAATACTGTTTGCGTCTTTAAGATAGACAACTGACTGAACACTTCTGTTTAAGATCTCATAGATCTCATGGTTGCTTTGGTTGGTAATGTCAATATCATTGATTTGAGAAAAAATATTGCATAACTTAATCTCCTCCTCTAAGATCTGAGATTTATCACGAAAGCCTAGATAGTTGAGAAAAGTTTTATTAAAAAAGTCAATTTTGCCTTTGGTGCTTGCCATGATAAAAATTGGAGAGGAGTCTAAAATGAGATTGGTATACTCATTTTGAGAGCGAAGTTCATTGGTATTTGCCTCAATTTTTGTCGTCATCTCATTGAGGGTTTTTTCTAACTCATAGATCTCTTTAATCTCATCTGTCTCTTTAAGACGGATAGAGTAGTCGCCTTGTCGCACTTTGTGTGCCATTGCTACCACTCTTTGGATAGGTTTTGTGATACTAGAAGAGAGCAAAAAGGAGATAATCATTGTAATAATAATAATCGCAATTCCAATTGTGATAATAACCTCTAGTGATTGGAGGGATTTATTGTAGATAACGCTTACAGGAACAGTGGTCACAACTCTCCAGCCCAAAGCTTCACTTACACCAAACAATTCAATAGAGTCAGTGACAGAGATAACTTGCTCTTGATTGCTGTCTAGATACTCATAGATACCCCCATCGTTGTTGCCACTGATGGCATCTAGATCCAAAAATCTTTTTTTCTCTTGATACTCTGGATCAAAAGAGAAGATTACATTCCCCTCTTTATCTAAAATATTAACAAACTTACTTCCCTCAATAGTGTCTTGAAACCCAACAAGCAAAAGCTCTATATTTCGTAAAGTCATCTCTATCATGATGTATTTACTGTCATCTCGATTGGTTTGGGTTATTAGGTAGATGACTCCATCAGAGGAGTGCAACTCCACCTCAGAGACCAAAACAGACCCTTTGTTGAGTTTGTCTTTATGTTTTTTAAAATGCTCGCTTAATGAAGCACTAAAAAGAGTTTTGAGTGTGGGTGGTTGATTGCTTTTTACAGTAGTAACGGCCACACGACCCTCTGTGTCTATAATCGAGATGCTTTTTATATCGTTACTAATATTCAAAAAGGAGTGCAGCTTGCTTTTTAGATCCCTTTGCTGGTCTGGATTTAAAATGGCCGTTTTAGAGATTGTTTTTATCTCGGAGATCTTTTTGGAAATATTTTGATTAATAAGCAAAGAGGTGAGTTCTGTTTTGTTTTTTACATCATTGGTGTAGGTGTTTTTAAGAATAGAAAAACTGTTGTGAATAGAGATCCACT
>JAABTA010000240.1 GCA_011390075.1 Helicobacteraceae bacterium
CATAGCTCAGCTCTGTACAACCTTGGTGTGATCTATCAAAATGGCATTGTAGGAGAAAGAGATAAACAAAAGGCTTTTAAATATTACAAAAAAGCAGCAGATCTAGGACATAAAGAGGCGCTATACGAGATAGCCCAATATGCACTTTTGAACAAATCGAGCGCTATTGGTAGCGACTACAAACTAGGCTTCACCTCTTTAATTCAGTCTTGCGAGGCTGGACATACCAGAGCTAAAATGCAACTTGCCATGCTCTGCCCTAGCTACGCCCCTTTAAGCGCTTTCACCCCCGACAACAATCCAAACACCTCTTTTCGCTCTCTAAACAATCAACAACAGATCCAAGCCCTAGAGGAGATCTTAGACACCCATGTGCGAGCAACCCTAAGAAAAGATGGCGGTGATGTGAGCATTGTCAATGTTTCAAGTGCAGAGATTGTTGATATTTGGCTCAAATACCAAGGAGAGTGTGCTGGCTGTTCTTTGGCATCTACAAGCACTCTAGAACTTATCAAAACAGTTTTACACAAAGAGATCGATACAGGCGTGCGGGTTTTAGCTATTTAACATTTTTGTTGTGATAAAATCAGTAAAAACATAAGGGATTTGGTTTCATGCTTACGATTATTGTTTCCACACTTTTTTTATCACTTTTGACAAATATCATTCTAAAAAAGTTCTCCCTTCCTACGATTATCGGCTATATTGCCACAGGAACAATCATAGCTTACGCCTTTGGGCTTCATGACGCTGTTAACAACCACGATCTCAAAGAGATTGCGGAGTTTGGGGTTGTTTTTTTGATGTTTACCATTGGACTTGAGTTCTCCCTAGAACACCTCAAAAGAATGAAAAACGAAGTCTTTGTCACAGGAAGTTTGCAAATTGGGCTTACTGCTCTCTTTGTCTACCTTATCTCCTACTACGCCCTTGGCATTGGACAGAACACATCTATCATTATTGCGCTAGCCCTCTCCCTCTCTTCCACCGCTATTATTCTTAAAACCTTTAATGATACAGGAGAGATTAACAGAAGATATGGAAGAAGAGCCCTAGGTATTCTTATCATGCAAGATATTGCCGTTATTCCTATTCTTTTGACCATTGGATTTTTAAGTAGTCCTGATAAAGAGCTTGGAGATGTGCTGATCCACATGGCCATAAGTGCTACTGTGCTTTTAGGGCTTTTGTGGTTTATTGGCAAGTATCTTTTAGAGAGATTTTTTGCACAAATAATTAAAACCAATTCCGATGAGCTTTTTGTTGGGTCTATTTTGTTTTTAGCTATTGGCTCCTCCTATCTTGCCTACTCACTAGGTTTTTCCTACTCACTAGGGGCGTTTATTGCAGGGATGCTGATAGCCGAAACCAAATTTAAACACCAAGCAGAGGCAGATCTTATTCCCTTTAGAGATATCTTGTTAGGGATCTTTTTTATCACAGTGGGGATGCAGATTAAGTTTGACATTATTTCTCAATATTTGCATATTATTATCCTCTTGCTCATTGCAATTATGACACTTAAATTTGTCATTATTTTTCTTTTAGTTAAAATGAATGAGTCAAAACGAGTGAGTCTTAAAACCGCTCTGTCTTTGGTGCAACTAGGGGAGTTCTCTCTTGCTATCTTAGAACTAGCCCGTGCAAACTCCATTGTAGAAGCGCCCCATGGGCAAGTGCTCATTATAACCATTGTTATCTCCATGGTGCTCACCCCTGTGATTTTAAAAAACCTCTCAAAAATAGCCGATACTTTATTAAGAGAAAAAGTAGTCATACCAAAAGAGCAAGATCCCATGTCGCAAGACACTCAAAATCATGTTGTTATCATTGGCTTTGGAGAGTTTGGGCAAAAGATTGCCCTCGATCTAGAGGCAAATGGCACAGACTACATAGCAGTAGAGAACAGCCTAGAAACCTACAACAACACCCTCAAAAAAGGACTCCCTGTTATTTTTGGTAATGCCACCAATAAAGAGATCCTTAAAAAAACACGGGTGATGTCTGCTAAAAATATCGTAGTTGCCATTGACAACCCCCACAAACTCTACCACATCTGCCAGATCTTGCAACGATACACAAAAAAGGACAATATCATCGTAAAGATTCATAACGAAAAAGAGAACGAACTCCTCTCAGATCTTGGTATTACCAATGTGATTGTAGAGAACAAAATCACCAGTAAAGAGGTTGTTAACATTATTACCACAACTATTAGCTAGCCTCTCTACGGTTTCCCCTACTGCCTAGACATCCACCGTCTCAAAAGTGGGGTACAGTGTACTCCAAGCACAGCACTAAGACTTGCTAAGTACTTTAATATGAGTAGTGATTTTTGGATGAATTTACAGTTGAAGCTAGATCTGTATAGTGCTACTCAAAAAGAGAGAAAAGAGATTGAAGCTATAGAGCCTTTGTTAGCTTGAGTAATTGGTTAAAAGTAAAAGGGGACTAGTTTATTAAAGTAGCTTGG
>JAABTA010000241.1 GCA_011390075.1 Helicobacteraceae bacterium
TGGTAAAATATAATCTAAAAATTATAAGGTTTACTATGAGTACCAATGAGAAAGAAACCTTTATAAACTCAATTCATCCTTTTGAACTACTGTCTCCACAAGATCTACAAAAATGTATTAAAAACATGGATATTGCTTACTACCCAAAAGGGGAAGTCATCATCGAACCAGAAAAGATTGCTGATATATTCTTTGTTATTATTAAAGGTGCGGTTGAAGAGTTTGAAGCAGAAGAGTTAGTAGGTGAACTTCATGAGATGGATAGTTTTGATTCGGACTCTCTTATTTATGGAAAAACAAAATATAGATTTGTAGTGAGTGAAGATCTTATTTGCTACGAGCTCAAAAAAAAGACCTTTTTAGAGCTTCTAGAGAGAAATAATGAGTTTAAAAATTTCTTTTTAAATAATATGGTCGAGAGGTTTCAAACACTCAAACAAAAAGAGTACACCTCAGAACTCTCTACTTTTATGGTAGCAAGAGTTAATGAAGTTTTTTTGCATGAACCATGCATTGTGAGTGCAACAACTCCTATTAAAGACTCTATAGAAAAATCTATCAATCTCAAAACATCAACCATTATCGTTAAAAGAGCCGAGGAGGACTTTGGTGTTGTTACCGATACAGATCTTAAAAGAGATGTGCTTTTAGGTGGTGTAGCCCAGCACGAAAAGATTAGTTCTATTGCAAGATTTCCAATTATTGCCATCAATCATGATGATTTTTTATTTAACGCTCTTTTAATTCTCACAAAACACTCCATTAAGAGAGTAGCAGTAAAGAAAAAGGGTGAGATAGTAGGGATCTTAGAACAGATTGATCTTTTGAGCTATTTTGCAAACCACACGCATATTATTGCCAAGCAGATTAATAATGCAAAAAATTTAGAAGATCTCAAAAATGCCAGCAGAGATTCTATTAATACAGTAAAAGCGCTTAGCGCCAAGGGTGTAAAGGTTGATCATATCTCAAAACTTGTCAGTGAGTTTAATACCAAGATCTATGAACAGGTATTTAAAATGACCTTGCCTAAAGATCTTCACAAAAAGTGTGCTCTTATTGTTATGGGAAGTGAGGGAAGATCTGAACAGATTGTAAAAACGGATCAAGACAACGCCTTAATTATAAAAGATAAAGAGGATGTAGAACAGTTTAGGCCTTATATGGAAAAAGTCACTGAGGCACTTATTGAGCTAGGATTTCCTCCATGCGAGGGCAATATTATGGTCTCTAATCCTTATTGGTGCAAAAGCTACACAGAGTACCGTGAGGAGGTGTATCACTGGATTGAAAATCCTGATATGGAGTCCTATATGAACTTTGCCATCTTCTTTGATAGCAAGTTTATCGCAGGAGATGAGAGATTGCTTAAAGATATTAAAGCCGATATCTTTGAGAAGGTTAAAAACAAAGATGTCTTTATGGCATATTTTGCAAGAGCAACGCTTATTTTTGAGACACCAATTGGAATGTTTTCTAACTTGATTGCAAAAAAAGATAGTATTGATCTCAAAAAAGGTGGAATCTTTGCTATTGTTCATGGTGTGCGAAGTTTGGCATTAGAAAATGGTATTTATGCCACAACCACAACAGAGAGAATAGCAAAACTAGAACACAAAGAGATCTTAGAAGAGGAGCAAGCAGAGGAGTTAATAGAAGCCTTTGATACTCTAGGTACACTTAGACTCAAACAGCAACTTAAGTGCATTCAAAAAGAGGCTCCCGTAAATAATTTTTTAAAAATTGATAAGATAGGCAAATTAGAGCGAGATCTTCTAAAAGATAGTTTTAAGATAGTTGATAAGTTTAAGAAGACAATAGAACACCATTTTAAACTAGACTATATGCGCTAAAGTCAGTAAGCGAGGAGGTTTGATGAAGATCGTAATGATTGATGCCTCTGTCAAGGAGAATCAAGAGATAACTCGCTGCCTTGAGATAGTGAGAGAGTATCTTGAAAAAGCTGATGTGAGCTATAGATATATCTCTTTAAAGACGCAAAATATCTCGCCTTGCATTAACTGTAGAAGTTGCACTCAAAAAGAGGGTGAAAAGTATGGAAAATGTGTCTTTAATGATGATATGGATGCAATTGTAGAAGAACTAGAGAGTGGTGATGGTTTTATCTTTGTCTGCCCAACAGCTGTTTTTACAATCAATAGAATGTTTAGAAAATTTCTCGATAGACTTTTAGTATTTGAATATTGGCCTATTGGAAACGAAAAGATTAAGCACCGAAAGAAAAAGACAAAAAAGAGCATCATCATCACCTCAAACTGGGCTCCATACTTTATTGGAAAAGCTTTTTTTAATACAGAAATTGTTCTTAATGAAGCTTGTGAAATTGTGGGTGCGCGCACGGTTGGCGATGTCTATCTTGACCCTCTTATCCAACATGGAAACGATAGGGAGTATATTAAAAAAAGAGTCCAAAGGCTTATGGCTTAAGTTGCTTT
>JAABTA010000242.1 GCA_011390075.1 Helicobacteraceae bacterium
ACAACTCAGTGCTCAATGATGTGCAGTTTTGGGACGGCAGAAGTCCACACCTAGAAGACCAAGCACAAGGTCCTATCCAAGCTGGTCCTGAGATGGCGGCGCCTAAAGGGCTGGTTGAAGAAAGAATCAACTCAATCCCGGAGTATGTAGCAGAGTTTCAAGCAGTATATGGTAGCGATGTAGATGTCTCTTTTGAAAAGATCTCAGACACGATCGCTACATTTGAACGAACACTTATTACTCCTTCTAGATACGATGAGTTTCTCCATGGAAATACAGACGCTTTAACAAAAGAGGAGAAAGAGGGTTTTCAAACTTTCCTAGATAAAGGTTGCGCTAGTTGTCACACAGGCATTGGTCTTGGTGGTACAATGCAACCATTTGAGGTGGCTGCAAAGTATAAATTTGCCTCTTTAGGAGATTTTGAAGGGGATGAGAATGGAATGATCAAAACTCCAACCCTTAGAAACATTCAAGAGACTGCACCCTATTTTCATAACGGTGGTATTTGGGCTTTAGCAGAAGCTGTTAAAGAGATGGGTAGTGTGCAATTAGGTATTGATATTAGCAACAAAGATGCTGAAAAAATTGTTACTTTTCTCAATACTCTCACAGGGGAAAAGCCAGAGATTACCTATCCTGTTCTTCCACCAAGTACACCGAGTACACCAAAACCTGATATGGATTAAATATAAGACGGCTCAAAGCCGTCTTATCCCCCTTATGCTATATTTTCCAAAAGGAAATTCATGGCAACTGATAGTCTCAACCTCTACGCAAAATTAGAGCACCTCATCCCTTACAACGAAGAGCTTCAAGGGCTCTATGAGATTTTTATAGAAGAGGTCAAACAGCAAAATCCAAACACTATTTTAGATGTCGGGTGTGGCAGTGGCAAGTTTGCAAAGATCTTGCAAGATGATGGGCTGATTGTCTCTGCTATTGATATTAGCAAAGATCAAATCAAAAAAGCACAGGCTCTTGGAGTGGACGCTACCTGCATCGATATCTGTGAGGTAGAAAAAACCTATAGTTGCATTACAGCAGTTTTTGATGTACTCAATTATCTTGATGCCAACAGTCTTGATAGATTTCTCTCATGTGTTGCCAGAGCACTAGAGCCAGGAGGTATCTTTATTGCGGATATAAATACCCTCTACGGATTTGAAGAGATCGCCCAAGGGGCTCTTATTCTGCAAGAAAAAGATCTGTTTGCTACTCTAGAGTCGCAATTTTCCTCCAACACACTCACCACAGATCTCAATATGTTTACCAAAGACAAGGGCTACTATAAAAAGAAAAGAGGCGAAATTATTCAATACTTTCATCCACTGGATCTTTTCTTAAATAGACAGGATCTCAAGCTTATAAAAACAACTGATATCTACCTCTTTTGTGATGAGAGCGACAAAACTCTATTGACGCTTGAAAAAAGATAAAGAGGTTATACCAATCCTTACTACTCAATCCGCACCGTAAAGATATCTCCAGCTAGCTTATCCATCAGGATAGATTGCCTAAAGATCTCTATTTGTTGAGTCATGCCAGAATCTTCGCTCTCTTCGCTCTCACCAAAATTGATTCTATCTACGCTTCTCTCTTTATAGAGCACTTTTTTGCTCTCTAAATATCTTTTAAGCCGATCACTCTCTATATTATAGTCTGCATCAATAATATCCAAAAGCGTTTTTTCTAGGTTATTGCCATCGGGAGTTCCATGAAAAGCGATAAAACTAAGCGCAATAGGCACCTCTCTTTTTTTCTCCAAAAAAGAGATAACCCGTGTATTTTTACTAGAGATCTCAAGAAGCGCCATTCCAACAATAGAGATGAGCAAAACGCTCACAATCACTTCTATAAGGGTAAAGCCACCTTTAACGCTCTTTAATGCCAACTCGTATTGCCTCATCCATGGATGTTATCCCCTCTTCTATAAAAACTTTGAGCTGGTCACTAAGGGTCACCATTTTATTTTTTATAGCCAAGCTTCTAATTTGGTGATCATCCACCTCATCTTTTAAGAGATCAATCACATCATCATCCAGAATAAAGAGCTCCCCAATGGCTCTTCTTCCACTATATCCTGTGTAGTTACATTTGCTACACCCCTCGGCTTTATAGATCTTTTGGGCACTAATGCCAAACTCATCGGCATATTTTTCTGCCAACTCATCCTCTATTTTACAATCACCGCATAGCTGTCTTACAAGTCTCTGGGCTAGAACCCCTAAAATGGCAGAGGAGATTAAAAACCGCTCCACCCCCATATCCACAAGCCGTGTTACCGCTGCGGTTGAGGTATTAGTATGCAAGGTTGAGAAAACCAAGTGCCCCGTAAGCGCTGATTGGATGGCTATATTTGCCGTCTCTTCATCACGGATCTCACCAATCATAATCACATCTGGGTCCT
>JAABTA010000243.1 GCA_011390075.1 Helicobacteraceae bacterium
TTGGGATCTTTTGCAAAAGAGTTTCCTAAACTTGTCAAAAAGTTAGATAAATTAGGTCATGAAGTTGCTTGCCATGGGCTAAATCATGAGCTTGTCTATAATCTAGAGATGGAGCAATGGGAGAGAGAGACAAAAGAGGCAAAAGAGATTTTAGAGCAGTTAATAGGAAGAGAAATTAAAGGGTACAGAAGTCCTAGTTGGTCCTTACCTTTTAAGAAAGAATATTATGAAAAACTTGCCAAAATGGGTTTTGAATATAGCTCCAGTTATTTCCCTTTTAAAACCCATATGTACGGTCACTCAGAAGATAGAAAGTATCCTTTTTTTGTTGAGACAAAGTTTGGCAATATAGAAGAAAGACCCCTTGTGAAAAATATCATCCCTTTTAGTGGAGGGTTCTATCTCAGAACTCTTCCAAACTTTTTGCAAAAGATCTTAAAAAAGAATTTACAAAAAAGAGGAGTCCAACCTATTACATATATTCACCCCTATGAATTGCTTGACACAAATTTAATGGGATATTTTGCTAAAGTATATACAATAAATCTAGATTTTTTGTTGGCATTTTTTGCAACATCGGATATAAAAGGAAAACTGAAACTCTATGTGTAGCATAGCCGGATACTACAATCCAAAGATCTCAAAAGATGAATATACAAAAGTAAATGCTCGTATGGGAAAACGAGGGCCAGATTTTAGTGCTGTGAGGGGATACAATTTTGCTGATAAGCCTCTTTTTTTAGCTCATAATCGTCTCTCTATTCAAGATCTCTCAGAAGTTGCCAATCAGCCCATGGAGAGTGAGCGATTTGTCATTGTGTTTAATGGAGAGATCTATAACCATTTAAAAATCCGTAAAAAGCTTAAAAAGCAAGATTTTAAGGGCACAGGAGATACAGAGACTATTCTTCATGCATTTGCTGAGTGGGGAATAGAGCGGACAATTGCAAAAATGAATGGAATGTTTGCTATCGCACTGTTTGACAAACAAAAGCAAAAGCTCTATCTCATCCGTGATAGAATGGGGCTCAAGCCAGTTTACTATGCCCAGAGTAATGGTGAGTTTGCTTTTGCTTCTACAATCAAAGGTCTGCCTGATCACTTAGTCAAAGCAAGCAACGCTAAAGCACTTATTCAGTTTATGACCCTTACCTATGTGCCTTCCAGCAACTGCTACTATGAAAATGTGCAAAAAATCTTGCCAGGTTTTTATATTGAGTTTGATGGAGAGAAGATAAAAGAGCACAATTACTGGAAGATCCCAAAAGAGCCACAAATTATAGAAGCTGATGACGCACTTAATAGAGCAGAGGAGCTCATTGAAAAATCTGTGAAAATTAGGCTTCTAGCCGATGTTGAGGTGGGAACATTTTTGAGCGGTGGTGTGGATAGCTCGCTTATAACAGCGCTGGCCGCAAAAAATGCCTCGAAGCAGCTCAAAACTTTTACTATTGGCTTTGATAACAAAAACTACGATGAATCCAAACACGCAAAAAAGATCGCCAAGATCTTAGGCACAGAACATTTTGAGTATATATTCAAGCCAGAAGATGCGCTGAGATTACTAGGAGAGTATGAAAGAGCCTATGACGAACCCTTTGGAGATGCCTCTTCTTTGCCAATGATGCTACTCTCTTCTAAAGCCAGCAAAGAGGTCAAAGTAGCGCTTTCTGGAGATGGCGGAGACGAACTTTTTTTAGGATACGACAGATACAACTTTACCAACAACTACTACAACAAAATCACCAAAATCCCAAGATTTTTTAGAGATCCAATAGGGGAGATCTTTAAAAAAACCAACAAAGATAAACTAGAAAAAATCGCTTTTCCATTCAAAAATCCCACACCAGAGAACATCTACTCCGTTGTCTCTACAGCGGTTAAACCATGGGAGATTCAAAATATTTTTAATAGAGAATTTCTAGAAGAGAAAAAATACACCTACCTAGATCTCTTAGAGCTAGACTACACCATAAACAACAAAAAAATACAAGAAAACTTTGCCTTTATCGACCAAAGAAGATACCTCCCTGATGATATCTTGGTCAAAGTAGATAGAGCCTCCATGCACTACTCCCTAGAGGCTCGTGTGCCCTTGCTTGATTATAAAATAGTGGAGTTTGCCAACAGGCTCCCCTTTGAGCTCAGAAGAGATAAGAAGATCTTAAAAAAGCTTCTTCTTAAACACCTTCCAAAAAACTTAGTCGAGAGACCCAAACAGGGCTTTTCCGTGCCACTACAACACTGGTTTAGAAAAGATCTCAAGCCTTTGCTATTAGATAAGATAGAGTCCTTAGATGAGAGATTTAATAAAGAGTATTTAAGAAAAATGGCAAAAGAGCATATGGAGAATAATAAAAATTATGAGTATGTTTTTTGGAATC
>JAABTA010000244.1 GCA_011390075.1 Helicobacteraceae bacterium
CCAATAGCGTCAAGTTTTTGAGCCTCTTCTAGGATCACTTTTTGAGCATGCTCTGCTGCTTCATCCACTAGTCTTTTATCTCTTTTTCCAAGGTTATCATAAAACTTTTTATTGGCACTAACAGAAGCATTAAAGTGTCCATGACCTGTGTATGTGAGAACTTTTGTCAAATCATCAAGACCATACGCTTCAATCCATACGGTTGGGTTCTCTTGTCCATCGACCATACCTGTTTTTAGGGCTCCTACTAAATCACCCCATGTCATAGGTTGAGGAGAAGCTCCAAAGGCTTTATAGGTTTCAACTAAGATTGGAGAACCTGGCATAACACGCATCTTCTTGCCTTCAAGACCTGCTGGACTTCTAAACATTTCCATGGTTGTGACTGCCATTTCACCTTCAGGAAAAATAGCTAGAAGCTCTAAACCGTGTTTGTTAAATATTTTTGGAAGCATCTCATTGACTACTTTTGAGTTTTTGAAAAAATAGTCAAGCTCATCAGTGTCAGTTGGGAGTACATATGGCACAGTAAAAACATCCATCTCTGGAATAGTGGCACCCATATACCCTGTTGATTGACCAATAAACTGAAGCAGTCCAGCTTTTGCCTGCTCCATCATATCCGCCTCTTCTCCTAATGAACCTACCTTATAAAGTTCAATTTCATGCCTAGAATTTTCCTCAATAAAGTCTTTAAACGCATTAGCATAGATTCCTTGCGGATCACTCATCCCCTCACCAAACGCGTATTTCCATGTTGCAGCACTCATACTGGTTGTAGCAATAAGCCCCGCTACTAACAACATCTTGAGTTGTTTCAATTTCATGTTCTCTCCTTTTGTAGTTAACATCAAGTTTACTTTGGACGATAAGTAGTACAAACTACTTATATTCTTAAACTTCTCAAACAAATATACCATCTTTGCTCTAAACATAAAAACTTTTGTGGCGTATTTTTAAGCAAAACTTAGAAAATAGTTGTGATATTTATGCTATTTTGCTACATAAAGTAACATTTTTTTTCTCAGAAAAAGTGCTATTTTGAAGGGCACAAGTGCAGTGGGAGTTATCTTGTTTTAATGTATATAGATATATGATCTCTGATGGATCATTAAAAAATTGTTTGCTTTACCAAAGGTGCAACCTCGAGACAAGAAGGGAGATTTATAGGTGAGAAGAGTCTTTTTTATTATTATTATTTTTATTATCACCCTCATCACCATAGGTCTTTACAGAGCAAGTGAGCAGGTAACTGATGTGAATAATAAAAGAATTTATGATGGCTTTTCTAAAACTATCTCTTTACTTGTCAAAGATGCTAAAGAGCAGTCTTTGACTATTGCTCTGTCTTTAAGTACCAATCCAAAAATTACCAACACCCTTTTGCAAAAAGATAAAAAAGAGGCACACAAAGCTTTGCAATATGCAACCAACCAGCTCAAAGAGTACCTGCACAAAGACTCTTTATATGCACAAGTGGTCACAAAAGAGTATGAGATCTTGGCTAGAAGCTGGGAGAGCCCCCCACACAACTCCCAAAAAGATCTTTTAGCTTTGCAACTTAAAGATCTCTCCCAACCTGTGAGTGACTTTGATGTTGATAGATTTTTAGGTATCAAATCCACTGTTCCTATTGTTGTTCATAAAGAGATTATTGGCTATTTGCAGATTACAACTATGTTTGATGAGATTGTAGACAAATTAAGAGATCTCTACTCTGTAGAGCTTATTCCCCTTATGGACAAGCGGTTTCAAACAATAGCCACGCTTATGAGTAAAAATACAGAAGTAGCAGACTATATAGTGGCGTCTGGTAATAGCAACAAAAACCTTACCAATAGGCTGACAAGTTTTCCCAAAAAAGATCTAGACACACTTATTAAAACAGGAATTTTAGAAAAGGGGAGCCTTGTTTTTATCTCCTTTCCTATTAAAACCAGTAAAAATGAGAGACTCGGCGAGTTTGTCTCAGCAATGAGCACCCAAAAGCGAGCAAAATATCTCAAAGAGGATCAAAATTTTTTAGAGAGAATCTTTACAATCAACACCTCAGAAGATGATATTTTTAAAGTGATCAACACAGAGAGCTACAGCGGATACAACAACCTAGATCTTGATGTCTTCCTTAAGCTAACCGATCCCAATGAAGATAGAGAGAACATGCTTGTTACCAACTCCTTAAAAAAAAGATTAGAGACTTTAAGCAAAGAGGAGCTAATAGATATAATAACACAAGAGAACAGCAAGAGAAAAATCACAGGAGAGATTCGATGAAGATACTACTACTAGAAGATGAGTACGCCCTGAGAAAAACCATTGCAGAGATGCTTAAAGATAATGGATATAAAACAGAGGAGTATAGCAGTGGAAA
>JAABTA010000245.1 GCA_011390075.1 Helicobacteraceae bacterium
TAGCGTTAAACCAACTTCTTCGCTAATGACAGTTCCACCTGTAAGCACTGCAATATCTTCTAGCATTGCTTTTCTTCTGTCACCAAATCCTGGAGCTTTAACAGCAGCTACATTGAGTCCGCCTCTTAGTTTATTCACAACAAGAGTAGCAAGAGCCTCGCCCTCGATATCTTCTGCAACAATAATTAAAGGTCTATTTGTCTGCATAACAGCCTCTAAGATCTTTACCATCTCTTTTAAGTTAGAGATCTTTTTGTCACAAAGAAGAATATATGGGTTTTCAAACTCTGCAATCATTTTCTCTGTATCTGTTACAAAGTATGGCGAGAGGTAACCTCTATCAAACTGCATTCCCTCAACAACATCTAGCTCATCATTAATACCTTTAGCCTCTTCAACAGTGATAACACCATCTTTACCAACTTTATCCATCGCGTCAGCAATCATATCACCAATATTTGAGTCATTATTAGCAGAGATAGTTGCCACTTGTGCAATACCTTTTTTGTCCGTTACCTCTTGTGAGATAGCCTTAAGCTCAGCAATAATCGCTGTCACAGCTTTATCCATCCCTCTTTTAACACTAATAGGGTTGGCCCCTGCTGTGATATTTCTTAGGCCTTCTTTAAAGATAGCATTTGCAAGAACTGTTGCTGTTGTGGTTCCATCACCTGCCTCATCAGCAGTTTTAGAAGCAACCTCTTTCACCAAAGAAGCTCCCATATTCTCAATCTCATCTTTAAGTTCAATCTCTTTTACAACAGACACACCATCTTTTGTAATGTGTGGGCTTCCAAAACTTTTTTGAATTAAAACATTTCTTCCTCTTGGTCCCATGGTTACTTTAACTGCATCTGCTAATTTTCTTACGCCTTCATAAAGAAGGTTTCTAGCGTCATCTGAAAAATGAATCTCTTTTGCCATTATTAATTTCCTTTTAAATATATTGTATTATTACTACCGTTTCTCTTAAGAGAAAACACCGATAATCTCACTTGCTTTTTTGCCAGCTTGAAGCACGATGTACTCTTTACCATCAATAGCCACCTCATTACCAGCATACTTTCCAAAGCAAACTCTATCGCCAACTTTGAGCTCTCCTGTCTCTTCAACCGATTTGCTCATCGCAACAACTGTGCCCTCTGCAGGCTTCTCTTTTGCACTATCAGGAATAATTAATCCCGAAGCTGTTTTTGATTCTTCTTCTTTTCTCTCAACAAGAACTCTCTCTCCTAGAGGTTTAAAGTTCATTGTGTCTCCTTAGTATAAATTTTGCAAGTATTTTAGCACTCTTAACTTAAGAATGCTAAATGGTATTTTAATACTTTAGTCCATCTTTGTCAAGGTTTATTAAAAAAATTTTGATTTAAATCAGATAAAAATTATCCATTTTAGGGTATTATCTGTTACTATTATTAAATTCTACATTCAAGAAGGGAAGAGAAGTTTTGAGAGAAGAGTGGGTTAAAAAACGAAAAAACGACAAGTGCAGAACACAGATGTATTATGCCAAGCAGGGCATTATCACAGAAGAGATGGCGTATGTAGCGCAACAAGAAAAACTCGATCCTGAACTGGTACGAAGAGAGATTGCCAAAGGCAGGCTTATCATTCCAGCAAACATCAACCACACAAGCTTAAAACCTATGGGAATTGGTTTGGCAACAAAGTGCAAGATCAATGCAAATATTGGAGCCTCTGCTCTTGCTAGCAATCCCGAAGAGGAGGTTGAGAAAGTGAATGTCTCCATTAAATATGGAGCAGATACGATTATGGATCTCTCCACTTGTGACAATGTTCACGAAGTGCGTCAAGCAGTTATAGACAACTCTACCGTGCCAATTGGTACGGTACCAATGTATCAAATTATTCAAGAAGCAAAAGAGCAAGATGCCAAAAATATAGAGATTAAAGATATTATCCGAATCGTAAGAGAACAAGCCCAACAAGGGATAAGCTACTTTACAATCCATGCAGGATTTTTATTACGATTTATGCCAGAGATTGCAAAAAGAAAGATGGGCATTGTAAGCCGTGGGGGCTCTTTAGTGGCCGCGTGGATGCTGCATCATCACCAAGAAAATCCTTTTTTTCAAGCCTTTGACGAAGTGTTAGAGATCTGTAGAGAATACGATGTGGCTCTCTCTTTAGGAGATAGCCTACGACCCGGTTGCCTCGCAGATGCCAGCGACGAAGCACAGTTAGGAGAGCTCAAGATCTTAGGAGAGCTCACCCTAAGAGCGTGGGAGAAAGATGTACAGATCATGATAGAAGGCCCCGGCCACATTCCACTTCATCAAGTCGAATACAACATGAAGATCGAAAGACACCTCTGCCACGAGGCACCTTTTTATATCCTAGGGCCACTCG
>JAABTA010000023.1 GCA_011390075.1 Helicobacteraceae bacterium
AGCAATCTCTACAACACCTTTAAGGTGTTTAAATTTATGCACATCATTTTGCACTGATCGTTTAAGATCTTCAATGTCGTGCAAAAATTTAGAGCTCTCATAAACAATAGCAAACTCCCATTTTGTAGCAAGATAGTGGGCAGCGTGAAGAATCTCTTTCTCTTTTGAATACTGCTCTTCGTTTTCAAAATAGTCTTTTATTCTTTGAAAAAAATCACCATGGTGAATAGACTTAAGAGAAGGCTCTAGCTGTTCTAGTACCCAAGAGTTAAGCTCTTCACCTTTTTCTTTGACCATCTCTCTAAAAACATCGGGACGAATATCTGTAATAATAACACGGCGAAAAAATTCAAAAATACCAGCTTCGATTACTTTAAAGAGATCCACATCCTCTTCATACGAGGCGAGAAAATAGGCAATAACAAATTTATGTGCCTGTTTATCAAGTTCTGTTAAATCTACCATTCTAGGATAATCATTCCACCTCTGAATTGAGGCGGAATCATAGATTATCTTGACAAGTTCTGGAGTTATCATATATCGAGGTGTTTCACCTCTTTTGCATTATCTTCAATATATTTTCTTCTTGGTTCAACCTCATCACCCATAAAGAGTTCAAAGTTAGCACTAGCAACTATCTCTTCATCGACAATAACTTTTACAAGTCTTCTAATATCTGGGTCCATTGTTGTCTCCCACAATTGTTCTGGGTTCATCTCCCCAAGACCTTTATATCTTTGGATATAGGCACCTTTTTTAGCTTTGTCTTCCACCTCTTGCAAAACCTCTAAAACATCTTTATTGAATACAGTTTCGTGGTTTCTCTCTCTGAGTTTTTCAAAAACATATTTCGCTTCTACAAAAATAGGGTGGGTAAACATCTCATCATTAATGAGTATCTCTTCAAGACCTTTGCTTGTCTGTACATAGATATGAATTTTCTCTTCATTGACTGTCTTATTTAAAACATTATAGCCTATACCTGCAAGAAAGATCTCTATCTCTTTATAGAGATCTTTGTTATCCAATGCTAGTAGCCTATCTTCTTCTATCAGTAGTCTTACAAGTTTTATGAGAGAGAATCGTTTTTCTAGATCATAAAGGAGATCTTTATAGTGAGCAGCAATTTTTAACAGCTCTTTAAGATCTCGCTCTCCAATGCCTTCAAACTCCATTTGTGCCACACCATTTTCAATTAAATACTCATCAAGGGCTCTATTATCTTTAAGATAAAGCTCATTTTTCCCTTTTTTGTATCTATAAAGAGGTGGCTGTGCAATATAGAGATAGCCCTCATCTACTAATGGTCTTAGATATCTATAAAAGAAAGTAAGTAAAAGAGTTTGAATATGGCTACCATCAACATCGGCGTCAGTCATAATAATAACTTTTTTATATCTGAGCTTTTCAATATCAAAATCATCACCAATGCCACATCCTAGGGCAGTAATCATATTTTTGATCTCTTCAGAGGTTAAAATTTTGTCTATTCTGGCTTTCTCGACATTTAAGATCTTACCCTTTAGAGGGAGTATTGCCTGAAACTCTCTGTTTCTACCCTGCTTGGCAGAACCACCTGCTGAGTCACCTTCAACAAGGTAAATTTCTGTTGTGTCAGGATCTTTACTGGAGCAATCTGCCAATTTTCCAGGGAGTGTTCCAACGGTTATTTTCTCTTTATTTCTTGTCAGTTCTCTTGCTCTTTTTGCTGCGTCTCTACCTTTGGCTGCTAAAAGAACTTTTTGCATAATTGCTTTGGCATCTACAGGATTTTCTTCAAAATATTTTTGCAGTGCTGAGTTGATAAATTTTTGAATAAGGGGTCGTACATACGAAGAGCCTAGCTTCCCTTTTGTTTGCCCTTCAAACTGTGGTTCTGGAATTCTTACACTTACAATTGCAATTAAGCCCTCTTTTGTATCGTCTCCTGTGATTTTAACGCCCTTCTCTTTTGCATTGGCGTTATCATCAATATATTTAGAGATGACTCTTGTCAGTCCTGCACGAAATCCTGCTTCGTGGGTACCACCATCTGGCGTTTTAATATTATTAACAAATGACATCACTTTTTCTGAATAGCTCGAGGTGTACATTAGGGCAATATCTGCTTCTATATCTTCAATTTTTTCAGTGACAAAAATGACTTGACTTAGAGGCTCTTTTTCATTGAGGTCTGCAACAAATTGTCCAATACCCCCAGCAAAATTAAAGCTCTCTTTCACTCCATCTCTTTCATCAGAAAGGGTGATAGTGATTTTTGGATTTAAATAAGCGATCTGCTTAAATCGTGTTTTTAAGATCTCTCTCTCAAAATTAACAGTTTCAAAGATCTCATCATCTGGAATAAATTCAATTTGTGTTCCAGTTTTTTTTGTATTTCCTGTTATTTCTAGAGGTGCAACGGGAATACCTTGCTTAAAATCTTGCTCGTGTACTTTTCCCTCTCTTTTAACCGTTAGATGGAGCTCCTTTGCCAATGCATTAACAACAGAGACACCAACCCCATGAAGTCCTCCTGAAACCTTGTAGGTGTCTTTGTCAAATTTTCCACCAGCGTGGAGCACAGTTAATGCTACAGTTGCAGCAGAGATTCCCTCCCCTTCGTGGATATCTGTTGGAATGCCTCTGGCATTATCTTTAATAATAGCACTTCCTCGTTTGGTAAGAGTTATTTCTATCTCACTTCCAAAACCAGCCATTGCTTCATCAATAGAGTTATCTACAACTTCATAGATTAAGTGATGTAGACCTCCAACAGATGTATCTCCAATATACATCCCAGGTCGTTTTCTCACAGCTTCTAGTCCCTTGAGGACCTTAATATTTCCAGCACCGTAATCTTTTTGTTCCATCTATTGTGTCCTTAAAGTTAGAGAATTATTGGCATTATTATTGTTAGGAAGTTATTACTCACTAACTGAAATGGTGTATTTGGTTCATTAAATCCAATACCAAAGCTATCGGTATCTATATTGGATAAAAAGTCAATCATATATCTTGAGTTAATCGCAACGCTAAAAGGTGTCTCTATTGCTATCGTTGTTTCAATAGCTGTTTTTGCTTCCATATTGTCATTACTGAGGCTTTCAAAAATAAGTCTATTATTCTCAAAGGTTATTTTTATCTCTGGGGAGATAATGTTGACCTGTTTAATAGCATCTATAATTGGCATTTTTGGAAGATTAAAATTGTATTTGAGCTCTCTTGGAATAATTCTTTCGTAATCTGGGAATTTTCCATTAATGACTTTTGTAAAAAAGAAGTAGTTATCACTTTTGATAATAAAGTTTGTTTGATCATACAAAAGCTCAATATCACTGGCAAAAAGTTTTTGTATTTCTGATATGGCTCTTTTAGGAATAATTAAAGAGAGTAGCTTTTCTGAATCGTTATCAATTTTAAAAACAGCTAATCTTCTTGTGTCTGTTGAAGCAATGTTAATAACACTATTTCTAATATCTATTAAAGCACCATTGAGTTCAAATTTTGGATTGTTATTAGCAATAGCTGGATTAACCTTTTTAAAGGCGTTCATAAGTTTAACACTATTGATATCTATTTTAGGAAGATCTTGTGAATCTGGTAGTTTTGGAAACTCATCTGCATTAAAAGAGGGAAGTTTATAGTTAGATCGGTTTTGTTTTATATGAACCTCGTCACCTTCTCTATAGATATTAATCTCTCCATCTTTCAAGATTCTAATGACATCAAGTATCTTTTTCCCATTACAAGTAGCAATACCATTTTCTTGGGTTTTAACACTATTATGTTTAATCTCTAAACCCATCTCATAGTCTGTTGCTTTTAGCGATAGAGTGTTATCAGTCGTAAAAATAAGAATATGAGAAGTTATCTCCGCATTATCTTTTTTCTCTAGAAAGGGTTGGAGTGAAGAGAGCATATTCTCTATAACAGATTTGTCAACTAAAAGATTCATTTGTTTCCCTTTATATATTTAAATAAAGTAATAGTAGTAGTATATCTAAGTGTTTATGTGAAAAAGCCTAACAGAGTCCAATTTCATTAACTTTTTGTAGTGAAAAGAATCTGAGACTATTCACACTTGTTCACAAAAACTACTTCTGCATTTATCTATCCTAATCGTCTTTTGATGATATTTTATTAGAAAGCAACTCTATTTTGCTTTTAAAATTTGCATCACTCTCTATCATCTCATCTACTTTTTTTAGCGCTTTACTCACAGCTGAGTGATCTTTCATACCAAAGTACTTCGCAATGGTTGGCATGGAGTTGTGGGTGAGCTCTCTTGTGAGGTAAAACACCATTCTTCTTGCCATAACAATTTTATTGACACGAGATCTTGAACGGATTTCCGATGGTTTTATATTATTCTCTTTACTCACAGTATCTATAATCTCTTCTATGGTGATGTTTTCTTTTTTCTCTTTGATATGATCTTTTAATGTATCTTTTGCTAGTTCAAGATCTATAGGTTTGCCTATCATTTTAGAAAAGGCGTTGAGTTTAATAATAATTCCCTCTATTTCACGGATATTCTCATCAATACTTGTGGCAATAAATTGAATAATTTCACTATCTAAGTAGATTTGGTCAATTTCACATTTTTTCTTAATAATAGCTATTTTTGTTTCAAGTTCTGGGGTTTGAATATCCACCACCTGACCCCACTGAAAACGGCTTTTAAGCCTATCTTCTAATCCTGCAATCTGTCTAGGAAACTTATCGGCTGTAAGAACAATCTGTTTATCATTTTTATGGAGTTCTTCAAAGGTGTGAAAAAACTCTTGCTGAGTCTCTTCCTTTCTTGAAAGGAACTGAATATCATCAATTAAAAGCAGGTCGCAGTTTCTATATTTTTCTCTAAATCGTTGCATAGAGTGGTTTTGCAAGTTATAGACAAAATCGTTCATAAACTGCTCGGCTGTTAAATAGATGACAGTTTTTTTCTTATTGTTATACTCATTGCCAATAGCTTGGAGAAGATGGGTTTTCCCTAGACCTACCCCACCATAAATAAAGACAGGATTATAAGTACCTGCAGGGTTTTCTGTGATTGTTTTTCCAATAGAGTAGGCAAATTGATTGGAACTGCCCACAACAAAACTATCAAAGGTATAAGATGGATTGAGTTTGGTACTTTTACTTGTTTTTGTTTCGCTAATGTGGCTCTCTTGGAGTTTTTTTCTAGAATTTTTTTTACTTTTTACACTAATTTCTATTTTTGGCCGTATTTTTGTGTGTGTTTCAAAAAAGTCCGCTATTTTTGTGGCGTATTTTGTTTTGATCCACCCAGCAACTAAAGGATTGATTGTCTCAAGATAACAGAGATCCGATTTAGATTTTTTTTCGTTATAGTTTAAATTTTTAATGTATCTCTCATACTCTGACGAGGGAATTGACTGTTTTAACTCTTTTTTAATTACTTCAAAAATCAAACAAAATCCTTTTATTGCTATTATTCTACAAAAAATATTCTTCACTAGACTTCTAAGAAGAGCGACAAGGTCGCGGGGGCGCTTCCCTTTGCCATTTGTTGGAAAGGCAGATTATAGGGGCAAGCGTGTGAATATAGATGTGAAAGAGCGTGAAACTATGAGAATCTTAGGAATAGATCCAGGAACCAACAAGTGTGGCTATGCAATTTTAGATGTGAATAAAAAAAATATGCAACTGGTGGAAGCGGGATTTATAAAAATAAAAACTTCCACTCTTCAACAGCAATTAAGTGAACTCATTGAAGGACTAGATCTTGTTATTGCTAATACTGTAATAGATGAAGTTGCCATAGAAGATATCTTTTTTGCCCACAATCCAAAAACTGTTATCAGACTCGCCCAGTTTCGTGGGGCGCTGTCACTTAAAATTATTCAAGATCTAGGCTTCTTTAGCGAATACACCCCTTTGCAAGTAAAAAAGGCAGTGACAGGAAAAGGCAAAGCCACCAAAGAACAAGTTGCCTACATGGTGAAGATACTTTTAGGAATAAAAAGAGAGATAAGACCTTTTGATATAACAGATGCTATTGCTGTGGCAATAACCCATGGTCAAAGAAAAAGATTAGATGGGAGTGTATAAAAGGCACAAATTTTGCATGCAGGTTTAAAAACTTGAAGGCCTGTTAATATGATAAAAAAAACTTCTTTCCTTTTGCTTGGAACACTACTGTTATTTGTTTCCCTTCTCTCACTGCAAGGAGCTGAGTATCGCTACTTTTATAAAGATGGCAAAAAGTACCGGGTAAAAGTGACTCCCTCTTCTAATGCATCCACTCCTAAGTACAAATATAAATATATTTATAAAGATGGGAAAAAGTATCGGGTCAAAATAAGAGTCAAACCCCAAACAAAAAGTACTGCCAAGGCTAAACCACAATATAAGTATCGCTATTTTTATAAAGATGGTAAAAAGTATCGGGTTAAGGTAAAAGTTACTCCTGAAAAAGCAAAGAGCGAAACTGTGAATTCTAGTGAGAAAAAAGCTACTGCTCAAAAGCAGACACAAAAAGAGCCATCAGACGCTTCTTGGTTGCAAAAATTTGTTGGTAAGGATAAAAACATCTATTTTGGTGTAGATGTTGTCTCAAGATCTGTCAATAACGACTACACGATTGGAACAAATAGTGTCACAGGAGATAATAATGAATCACTCCAGCTTACCCATCCAGCAGCCCCAGGAAATTTTCCAGCAGATGGAAGCACACAAAGCTTCTCTGAGACTGTCTCTGTTACAGGTTTTAATCTAAAAATGGGTTTAGAGGATCAAGATAGAGATAAATTGGATATGAATCTTTTTTATGACAGCGAGGAGGTGAATATTGGATTAGGATATAGATATGTAATGCCATCTCTCTCATTTTTAAGCATCCACCCCTATCTACAAGGCAGAATTGTTTTTGTCTATAATGAACTAGGAGATCTCACAGGTTTTGTTCCTAATACCTATGGATTAAGTTATGGTTTTGGTGGGGAGTATGACTATTCAAACAATATCTTTTTAAATGCTGGTTTGAACATGTCTCAAAAAACTTGGGCAGAAGAGAGTAATGCGTACTCCAAAGAGGAGAAAAAGAGTAGCTCTACATCTATCTATTTTGGTGGCAACTACCGATTTTAAGGAGTTTTTTTGCGGTATTTTCTAGTGCTTATCTCGTTTTTTTTTATTGGTTGTAGTGATAACTCTCAGAGTATTAGCCCAAATCTTGAGGAGCAAACCGCAGAAAATATAGCACTTTTAGAAAATGCTCCAAAGTGGGTTAAAGATCCAAACGCTCTAGATGGCCTTGGAGCCATAGGTAGTGCCTTTAAAACCACAGGAGGCTCAAAGATCCAACAAACAGAGGCGATGGCAAATGGACGAGATTACTTAAGAGAAAAGATTAAAAAAAAAGTCTCTTTAGCTGTTAAAAATAGCCTTGAAAGTGTCTATAAAAAAGCTGACAAAGAGCTAGAGAGTGCAAAATTAGCTTCTTTAAGTGAAAAAATAGGAACCCACATTAGTCTTCAATCTATCAATAGATCTTTTAAAAAAGCTGTCTGGTTTGATGTGAAAGAGAACCTCTATATTTTAGTGAGCATTGATGCAGAGATTGTCAAAAAATTTGCTATGACTGGCACAAGAATTCTTTTAAGTAATGACAGAGAGATCTTTGCCACTTTTGAAAATAACGATGGCAAAGAGATCTTGCAGATCTATTTGGAGAAGTTAGTTTCTAATTGATGGGGGATAAATTAAAATTTTGGAATATTGTTTGCTTAATCCTAGGCATTAAACAAGGAGTTCCAAGATGACACTGACAAAAACAACCAACAAATCGTTCTGTTTTCACTGCAAATCTCCTGTGATGCCAAAGGTTGTTTTTTATCATAATGAGCCAGATGCCAGTATTTGCCCTCATTGCAATGCCAAGCTAAAAACATTTAAAAATAGTGCAAAACTAGAGGATAGACTTTTGGTAAAAATAGTGGCATTTTCTATTGTGCTCTATCTTATAGCTCTTGCAATAAAGCTTTAGCAATAGTTTTAGCGCCAAGGGGCTGAATAATTGTGCTTAGATCTCTCGAGATAGAAGAGATATCTTTCTCTAAGATGCCGATTACTCTGTTTGTAGAAAGATCTCTCTCTCTTATGACAAACCCCAAATTTTTAGACTCTAAAAACTTTCCATTAAAATATTGGTGATCAGAGGCTGCATGTGGATAGGGAATGAACAGGGCAGGTAGTTGATTGGCAGTGAGTTCAAAAAGTGTGCCAGCTCCACTTCTTGCAATAGCAAAGTCTGCTTGTTCTATTTTTGAGGCAAGATTTATATGAAAACTAAAAAGCTCCACTTGAAAATTTTTCTCTTTATAGAGATCTTTAACTCTTTCAAAATCACTTTTGCCACACTGATGAATAACTTGAATATTTCTCTCTTTAAAATAGTCTACCAAGCTTATGGCAAGGTTATTGATAGCTTTGGC
>JAABTA010000246.1 GCA_011390075.1 Helicobacteraceae bacterium
GAAATTTTAAATAACTCTTTAGAAGAAAAGGTGGATAAAGAGATAGAAAAAAATAAAAAACAGCAACTTCTAATGATGCAACAATCAAGACATGCACAAATGGGAGAGATGATTAGTATGATTGCCCACCAGTGGCGACACCCACTCAATAACCTCTCTTTAGTCATTAACAATCTCATTTTTAAATATAGATTTGGGGAGTTTGACAAAAGCTTAATTGAACGGCTAGAAGAGGAAGGCAACCGACAGATTCAACAGATGTCTGAAACAATTAATGACTTTAGAAACTTCTTTAGACCAGAGAAAACCAAAGTCAAGTTTTCTCTTTCTGAAGCTACAAAAAAAGGCTACGCTATTGTGGAGTCCCTCCTAGAAAATAGCAATATTAAAACCTCTCTCGATCTTGATCAAGCTATTTTTGCGGAAGGTTATCCCAATGAGGTGGGACAAGCAGTGGTTAATCTTTTGACCAATGCTAAAGATGCTCTTTTAGAGCAACAAAAAGGCGAAAAAAGAGTAGAGATCTCTGTTTTTAAAGAAAAAGAGTATGGGTTTATACAGATTACAGACAGTGGTAAGGGTATTCATCCAGAAATTTTAGACAAGATCTTTGAGCCTTACTTCTCCACAAAAGAGGAAAAAAGCGGTACAGGCTTGGGGCTATACATGACAAAGATGATTATTGAAAACAGTATGGGAGGAGAACTTATGGTCTCAAATCATGACAGAGGTGGTGCTCGGTTTATTATAAAACTAAAGTGTGTTGAGCCTGTAGCCCTCTGAATAGATGGAGACTACTAGAGTAGCCCCTGTCTTTTTATTGAGCCTAGAGATAAGGCTTCTCATGTTGTTTACATCCAGTGCAATCTCTAGATCTATTGGGTGATACACCGCTCCCTCACTTTTGCTTAAGAGACGAAACAGGGCTTTTTCATTTTTTGTAAGTGTGATTTTTTGATCCATGGAATAAAGCGTCTCTTCCTCTTTGTTATAAAAATAGTTATTCACTAAAGCAATAACATTTGCCGAGTGCCTTCTTCCTTCCATCTTTTTTAACACTTTTTCTAAAACTTCTTGGAGAGTATTCATATCAAAAGGTTTGATAAGATAACCTGAGACGCCTTTCTCTATAGCACTCAAAAGATACTCTTTATCATCATAGGCAGAGATAAGCACAATAGCTACATCATCTCCTTGGCTCCTTATGGCTTTAACAAACTCCATTCCATCCATTACAGGCATATTAATATCACTCAAGACAAGATCAAATCTCTTTGTATTAAAAGCTTCTAACCCCTCTGCTCCATTGGAGGCAACAGTGATGTGATGAAAAAAATTTTCTAGTATTAAAATGGTATTTATTTGTGTCTCTTTATCATCTTCCACATAGAGCACCTGAAGGTTTTTTGTCTGTCTGATAAGATTTGTGACTTTTTCCATATCCATAAAAGACCCCCTAAAAATTTTGCTTATTATACTAGAGCTTTGTGGCTTAATTGTATCATTTAAAAAAATGTAAAAAAAATCCGCCAAAGTGTTAAATGATACATTTATCATACATTTTCTCTCTACAATTTTAATATCAAATCAGACTAAAGACAAGGAGTGGTCATGAACTTTTTAGAGGCGATAGGAACTTTACAAATAACAGACTGGATGCTTATTGGTGGGTTTATAGTGGTGCATATCATCACTGTTGCTCTAGATTATGATGTTGTAGAAAACTAATTGGAGAGAAGATGACACAGATGTTACAAAAAATAAATAAACGCAAATACTATCTTATTGATAAAGTAGTTATCAACGAAGGTGCCACACTGATGTTTGATCTCTTTATTCGTAGTGACAATAAAAAACTTGCTCCTGTTTACACAAAAGGAACTCTTTTGTCACCACAAGAGGAGAAAAAACTTTTTGCACAAAGAGGACTCTATGTAAGAGAAGATGAAAAAGAGCTCTATGAGAAATATTTTCAAGATCTGATGGCGCCTCAAAAGGTCTCTGTAAAATTAGAAAACCTCTACAAGCAGGTGACTAAAAGCGTTGACAAAATGTTTGAAAACCCAGAATCGTTGGCCAATGTAAAAGAGGCAAAAGTTGTTGTAGATAATATGATGAGCACTATTTTATCAGAGGATTTTGCTGTAACCTCTTTTATCTCTATCCTTTCCTACGACTACTATACCCATACCCACTCTCTCAATGCGAGTGTCTATGCTCTTTGTCTTGGAAGAGAACTTGGACTCCAGAAAAAAGAGCTAGAAAAGCTTGGCACCGCTGCACTTTTACACGATTTAGGCAAAAGCAAGATTGATAAAGCCATTATTAATAAAAACGGAAAGCTCACAAATGCAGAATTTGAAGAGATT
>JAABTA010000247.1 GCA_011390075.1 Helicobacteraceae bacterium
CTTCTTAAAGAGGCATTAGAGGCGAGAGGGGATGCAAGCATCTTGCCAGATGAAAATCATAAAAAGTATAAAAAATTCCTTAATATGGCAAAAGCCTTGAGCCCTATAGAGTTTGTAATACACCCAATAAAAGAGCACGGAGATGGTTTTAGTTTTAAAGTTGTCACAAGAGAAGAGAGTGTGACTGCCCTTAATCCAATTTTTGAGATTATGTTTTTTAGCTCAATAGATTTTGTAAAAAAGTTGCTTCAGTTTGAAAAAGAGAATGAAGATAAAGATGCCTAAAAACAGCCACTGATTGATGCTTAATGCCTTTTGCGCCATGATGAAGTGGACTACTGCTAAGAGGATACTAGCATAGATTACTGTATGGTATTTGTGCAATCTTCGAAAGAGTTTTGGGGTGGAGGTTGCTGCCATGAAAACAACAAAGAGAAAACTTATCACCCCTAAATAGATAAAGGGTTTGTCTAGCGTCTCTTCAAAGGCAAATCTTGCGTCTAGTTCCATATCCAATACTAAAAAATTTAAAAAGTGAATAAGAGCATAGAAAAAGCTTGATAGTCCTAAAATTTTGCGATATTTTAGGAGTTTTATCCATGGAGTAAGCAGTGAGAGAGTTGTGGTTGCAATCAGCAAAACAAGAGCTGTGTATCCTGTGAGAGAGTAGATGTATTTGATAGGATCGAGTGTGCCAACAATAAATAGTTGGTAGAGCCCAAATATCATTGGTTGGCACAATAAAAAAAGGAGAATGAGTTTTTTTTTCAAAAAAACTTCTTTAAGTTCATATGTTTATACAAGTGGGCAACTTCTGCTTCGTATCCATTGAACATTTGCGTGTCTTGTTTGAAAAAATCTCCTAAAAGACGCTCTCTTTTTTGACTCCACCTAGGGTGATCCACATGAGGATTGACATTGGCATAAAATCCATACTCTTCTGGGCTAAGCTTCTCCCAGCTACCTAGTGGCTGTTTCTCTGTAAACTCGATTTTTGCTATGGATTTAATGCTCTTAAAGCCATATTTCCAAGGAACAACCAGTCTAATAGGTGCTCCATTTTGTTTAGGGAGATCTTTGCCATAGAGTCCTGTTGCTAAAAATGAGAGCTCATGCATTGCTTCATCCATCCTTAAACCCTCCACATAAGGGTAGTCAATGGTGGAGAAAAAACCTCTATCTTGGTCAGGAAACTGTGCTGGGTCATAGAGGGTTTCAAAACGGATATACTTGGCACTCTTTAGCGGTTGTGCTTTTTTGATAAGTTCTGCAAGAGCAAAACCGCGCCAAGGGACGACCATAGCCCATCCCTCCACACAGCGAAAACGGTATATTCTCTCTTCGTTTTCAAACTTTAAAAGGTCCTCAAGATCCAGTGTGAGATCTTTTTTAACAAGACCGGTTATCTCTATTTTCCATGGGGATGGCTCAAAGGTGTGGACAAGACTTTTAACTTTTTTTTTATCTGTTGTAAATTCGTAGAAGTTGTTGTAAGAGGTGATGAGCTCTTTTTTTGTTGGTTGTAACTTTGAACTGGACTCTTTTGCCAAAAGATCTATCACCGCGCTATTGGCAACAACAGTTGCAGCCCCTAATTTTATAAAAGATCTGCGTTTATTAAAAAGATTTTCGTCTGTCACTAGATGTTCACCTAGTTTCCATGAGTTTTGAGGGCAGTGCATCATGACTAGCCTTTTGTTTTAAAGAGGGATAGAGATAGTAAAAATAGCGCCTAACTGATTATTATCCACACTTAAAGAGCCACCAAATTTTTCAGTTACAATTTTTTGGGCAATAAAAAGACCAATGCCTGTTCCATTTCCACCTTTTGTGGTGAAGTATGGGGTAAAGATCTCACCAATTAGAGAGTGAGGCACGCCTCCTCCTGAGTCACTAATGACTATTTGTAGGGTCTCTTTCTCTTTTTTAAGTTCAATAGTCACTACTTTGATATCGCTTTTTTTGTATCTAATAGCGTCTTTAGCATTATGGAGTATACTGAGAATTGCCTGTTGGAGTTCACTAGGAACCCCTTTGACGATAGTCTCTTTTTCTAAGTGGTTAATAAATTCTAACTTTATATCAAGCTCTAGATAAGATTTATCGACAAACTCTTTTGTTTTTCTAATGCATTTATCTAGTGAAAAAGTTGTTTCATAGCGTGTGGGTTTGAGAAAATTTCTAAAGTCATTAATGGTTTCATTCATCAGCAGTACCCCTCGGTTGATATCTCGTACTGCCTCTTCGATATCCTCTTTTGCGTGTTTATCTTCTAAGTCTATCTCTTGGAGTTCTTGGGAGATGACAGAGACGGTATCGATTGGGCTTTTAAGTTGATGGGCAATGGCTCCAAGCATATCTCCCAT
>JAABTA010000248.1 GCA_011390075.1 Helicobacteraceae bacterium
GTGATATTCTCCCCCTCGTACACAGTGTCGGTAGCACTCAAATAGAGATAAACAGGGACAATCTTGTCTTTGACACGAAAAGATGATTGGGCATCTTTGATAACTAAATTCTCATACCCTCCCCCAGAAAAAGAGGTCACTCTTTCTGTGGTAACCTCTTCATTTGCATAGACATCATTCTCCTTTATTGGCACCATAAAACTTCCATAGCTCTCACCTGCTTTGATCGTGAGATCTTTTCCATTTTCTAGGTTGAGGATAAGATCTTGTTGTGGTGGATGGGACAAGAACACCTCAAACACTCCAAACCCATCTCCCTCATACACATCAAGACTGTTCATAGAAACAACTACATCGTCAACATAATCATCAATTGCCACCTGAGCGGGATCTGTTTTTGAGCCTTGAGTCATAATAGGATGAATAGTGCCTACACTGCTGACATCTTGAAGATAGAAAGAGAGTTTATGATTGGTTACATACAGGTCATTTTCTATAGCTTCTTGTTTTAAAACAACTGCTTTTTTTGCTACAGGAAACTCTAAAATTCTTTTTTGATTATCCTTAAATTGCAGATCTCTGTCAAAGGGTTTGTAAGATAGAAGCTCTATCTCATAGCTCTCTTTCTCTGTAACCGCTTTGGGGGCTTTTATGCTCACTGGATTAATCCACAGCTTTTGTGAGCCAATTTTATCTGGGTTGGAATCACTTTTAATTGTAGCAGTGGCATTTAGCTCTGGCACAGTAAAGCTGGCCCCTCCTTGCAAAGGCAAAGCCGATGGAACCTCTTGCATTGCAAGGCGATATGTAATTTTCATCTTTTGGTATTTTTTTATTTTAGGGATTGTAATTGTCACACTCTTTTTATCAACAAAAGCCATATCTTCATCTTTTGCATCTGTCAGAGTAAAGTCATCTACAACAATCGAATCTTCTATATATCTACTATTGTTGGGTATAGGCAGAGTGATCTCAATATTTTCATACTCATTTTCGCCTCTATTAATGAGCTCTGCTTCTACCTCAAAGTTCTCATTGAGGCTCAAGATTTTTTCATAATTTAAATCTAGGTTCATTAAAAGGTCAATATCAAAATCTGTCATAAAACTTAGGGCAATAGATTGATACCAATCCCTATCAGTTGTAAAAGAGATCTTAGCAGAGGTATCACCATTGGCGAGCTTCCCCGTTATATCGATCTGGGCTATGTCAAAACCTAACAAGTTAACACTGTTTGGTTCTCTTTTTAAAAAATTTTCTCCATACACAGAGAAACGGGAGTTAAAAAAATTATCTTTAGGCTTAATAGCATCAAAAAGAGGCTCATCATTTAAAAGAAACTGATCACCGTCATAACCGCTATCCCCCTCAAAGACAACTGCCCCTAAAAAAGAGTTAAAATCTCCAATTTTGGGAGCCTTAAAACCACTGACATTAACATCTACTCTATCAGGAATTGTGGCGTAACCGTCAAAAAGAGTGATGTTTCTAAATGGAAAGGCTTCGTTTTTTTCCACCACAATCAATGCCCAACCACCAAATCTATCATTGCCTGTTTGTAAACCAATATCTGCAACACTATAGTAGCCCTCTTTGCCACTCTTTACCAAATCGGTCACATCACTAAAAGAGGCGTAGTAGTTTTTTTGGTTTGACTGGACTGTCCAAAGAGACTCTACTGTGCTATACTCACCACCTTTAGGGGTAGCAATCCGTGCCGTTTTACCATACTCCTCTACGCTATTGAGCCTTCCACCCCAATACAGCCCTGCAAAAACAACCTCTGAATTTTTTTGAATATCCAAATAAGCCCTACTCGATTTATTGGTAGAAGCGTCACTATCAACATCCACATACTCCATAAAGGTATCATCGTTATTATCATTGGCTTTGGGAGGATTTTTAGGTGCCATAATCGTATTGCCTGTAAAGACAATATTGCCGTTGATATTTTCTTGAAATCTCATATCAAAAGGCTTGATAACCTCACCATAAAAAAAAGTTGCTAGCATGAATACAGTTGCAATAAATCGCATTTTTTTCCTTGTTGTGTTTTAATCTAACGAAATTTTAACAAACAAAAGTCCCACTCAGGTCTCATACTAGAAAGACTCAACCCAAACTTAACAAAAGAAATACTAAAGTATTTTGAGTCAGTTACTTATAATACCAAATTTTTCCAAAAGTCTTTTCAAGGCATAAAAGCGTCTATAGACAAGCAGATCTTTAGAGATCTCACCCAAGAGATCTCTAAAAAAAGAAGCAAGCTACTCTACTAAAACCTATACCCCACTCCAATCTCTAAAGAGATAAGATGTTCTAGAGTGTGTGAGTAGTCTTTGGCACTATTGTTTGTGG
>JAABTA010000249.1 GCA_011390075.1 Helicobacteraceae bacterium
ACTCCATTCTTCTCTGGATATAGACCACAGTTTTATATCAGAACAACTGATGTAACTGGTAATGTAACCTTGCCAGAAGGTACAGAGATGGTAATGCCAGGGGATAACCTCAAAGTTTCATGTGAGCTAATTGCACCTATCGCAATCGAAGAGCAAACTAAGTTTGCTATTAGAGAGGGTGGTAGAACAGTTGGTTCTGGTGTTGTAACTAAGATTATTAAGTAATTATATTCTAGAGGAGTTGTAATAAACTCCTCTTTTTAGAAGGTATAGTATGAGAGATATTATTGCTCTAAAATGCGAAGAGTGTGGCGAGATTAACTACTCAATTACAAAAAACAAAAGAACTCATCCAGAAAAGTTTGAAGTTTCTAAGTACTGTAAAAGAGATAAGAAACACACAAAACACAAAGAGTCAAGAGACACAATTAAAAATTAAGTCTTTGTAAAAAGGCTTAATGAAGGGTAGTAGCTCAGTTGGTAGAGCAGCTGATTCCAAATCAGCAGGCCATGGGTTCGAATCCTGTCTACCCTGCCACTAAAAAAGAGGTTAAGATGGAGAAGTTTATAAGTTATGTAAAGCTTTCTAAGCTAGAGCTTACCAAGGTTATTTTTCCATTAAAAGAACAGGTTAAGAACGCATATTTATCGGTTTTTTTGGTTGTAACAGTTATAACGCTTTTTCTAGCGCTTATAGATTCAATAATGTCTTTTAGCCTTTCTGGCTTATTAGATTAGGAGATATGATGTCATCGCACAAATGGTACGCAATACAAGCATATTCCGGTAGTGAACTAAGTGTAAAAGCTGCAATCAAAAAGCTTGTAGAAGATCAAAATATTCAAGGTAGAGTAGAGGATATTATTGTTCCTACAGAAGATGTTATCGAAGTAAAGAAGGGCAAACAAAAGGTTGTTGAGAGATGTCTCTATCCTGGGTATGTCTTTGCAAAAATTGACTTAGATACAGATCTTTGGCACAAAATCCAGTCTCTCTCTAGAGTATCGAGATTTATTGGTGAACAGAAAAAGCCTGCTCCTTTAAGAGAAAAAGATATTGAGTTAATTATAGAAAAAGCTAACAAAAAAGAGGCACCGAAACCAAAAGTCTCTTTTGATACGACAGAGGTTGTTAGAATTATTGATGGACCGTTTGCAAACTTTACGGGTGTTGTAGAAGAGTATGATATGGTGAGTGGAAAACTAAGACTTAATGTATCAATATTTGGGAGAAGCACACCTGTTGAAATTATGTACAATCAAGTAGAAAAAATAGTATAGCAAGGATAAAAGATGGCAAAAAAGATAGCTGGTTACATTAATCTTGTTATTCCTGCTGGTGGGGCAAATCCGTCACCTCCAGTGGGACCTGCTCTTGGTCAAAAAGGCGTGAATATTATGGCTTTTTGTAAAGAGTTTAACGAGAAGAGCAAAGCAATGGCTGGGTGGAATATTCCAACAGTGATTACTGTTTTTGAGGATAAAAGTTTTACTTTTATTATGAAGCAGCCACCTGCAACAGATTTGATTAAAAAAGCTGCAGGAATAAGCAAGGGTACAGATAATCCTATTCAAAATAAAGTAGGAAAGATCACTCAGGCACAATTGGCTGAGATTGTAAAACAAAAAATAGTAGATATGAACACAGACGATGAAGCAGAGGCTGCAAAAATTATTGCAGGAAGTGCACGATCTATGGGTGTTGAAATCGTAGATTAATATCAAGAGGAGTTATTGTGGGCAAAGTTTCTAAAAGAGTGCAAAGTCTTCTTGAGAAGATCGAGATAGGCAAAGAGTATTCTGTAGCAGAAGGTGCTGCTAAAGTAAAAGATTTACAAAGTGCAAAGTTTGATGAAACTGTAGAGTTATCAGTTTGGTTAAATGTGGATCCAAGACACGCTGACCAAATGGTTAGAGGTGCAGTTGTTCTTCCACACGGTACAGGAAAAACAGTACGGGTTGCTGTTTTTGCTAAAGGACCAAAGGCAGAAGAGGCCAAAGCAGCTGGTGCTGATATTGTTGGCGAAGCTGATTTAGCTGATGATGTGCTTAAGGGTGAGATTAACTTTGATGTAGTGGTTGCAACTCCAGACATGATGGGTGTTGTAGGAAAGCTAGGTCGTGTTTTAGGTCCAAAGGGCTTAATGCCAAACCCTAAGACAGGAACTGTTACTATGGATGTCACAAAAGCTGTTAGTGATGCCAAAGGTGGACAGGTAAGTTTCAAGGTTGATAAAAAAGGTAATATCCATGCTGGTATCGGTAAGGCAAGTTTTCCTGCTGATGCTATCAAAGAGAATACAGAAGCTTTAGTTGGTACTTTAAACAAATTAAAACCAGCTGTTGCCAAGGGAAAAT
>JAABTA010000250.1 GCA_011390075.1 Helicobacteraceae bacterium
GCCTTTTGCAAAAGCTCCTGACACTCCTCGTTTAAAACGCAAAATCTCTCAAGATCTTTGTCAGCTATTCGGGAGTTAAAACACTTCTGAGATCTTTTTATCTGCATTGCAAATCCTTGCAATACAAGATCTTGCATCTCTTTTGAGGTGTAGAGATTGTTTTGCTTTAAATCCACCTCTAGTACCTCCACAAAAAGATCTATTCTGTCCAAAAATGGATCAGAGAGTCTATTTTTGTACCGCAAGATCTCAATATCACTGCACCTACAATCTTTAGATTTGCTCAGCAAATTCCCACAAGGACAAGGATTCATTGCTCCTACAAACATAAAATCTGTCTCGTATTCTACTTTGGAGTTCACCCTAGAGATGAGCATCTTTTTATCTTCCATAGGCTCTCGCAAAGCTTCTAGGGTTGTTTTAGGCACATGGGGGAGCTCGTCTTGAAAAAACACACCTCTTGAGGCAAGGGCAATCTCTCCTATTTTTGCTCCCTTGCTCCCTCCACCAAAGATACTTGTCTTAGTAGAAGAGTGGTGGGGGGATCTATAGGGTCTTTGAGGGCTCAAAGAGAAATGCTCCTTGGCCAAAGAGTTAATCTTGCCACAAAAAAGAATATCCTCTAGTGACATTGGCGGGAGAATATACTGCAACCTCTTACTAATCATACTTTTGCCCGTGCCAGGACTTCCTGTAAGAATAAGATTATGAAACCCTGTAGCTGCTATAAGGGCGGCTCTTACCCCTTGTCTTTGTCCTTTGACATCACTAAAATCTAAAGGAAAATGGTTTTGGTAGTAGTACTTCTCTCCTAGTTCGATAAAAGAGAAGTCAAGATCCTTGCTAGCTACAGGGGTGGCACTTTTTGTATCTGCAAAAAAGTCAATAGCTTCTTGCAAAGTAGCCACTCCATACACCTCTACACCAAAAATCATAGCTACTTTTTCGCTAATATCTTTTGGCACTACCACTTTTAATGCTCTCTTAGTAGTGGCCAAAGAGAGCACAATAGCAAAAATAGAGTCTGTGCTTCGCACCTTGCCATCTAGCCCTAGCTCTCCAAAGCAGTAGAAGTCTAAAAAATCTCTTTTTTGACTAGAAGCAATCAAAAGTGCCATTGGCAGATCAAAGTGGCTTCCTTTTTTGGATCTATCAGAAGGGGCCAAAGAGAGGGTAATGCGAAGTGGCGGGAAAGAGAAATCATTTAACAAAAGAGCCGATTTTATTCTCTCTTTGCTCTCTTTAATAGACTCATCAGTTAAACCAACAATAGTAAATGTTGGCAAACCTTTGGTAAAACTAGACTCAATATCAACGCTAAACGCCTCCAGTGAGTCTAGTGCAGCAGATTGGATTCTGCCTATTTTTTGTGAGTTTTTTTCCACTCTTTTTCAAACTTTTTTCTTTTAAGCATAGGAAGCTTTTCGATAAAGAGCCTACCATTTAAGTGATCAATTTCGTGCTGAATAGCAATGGCTAAAAGCCCTGTGGTCTCTAAAGTTTTTCTCTCTTGCTCTCTTGTGACATACTCCACCACAATCCGCTCAGCTCTTTGAATCTCTTCATACACCTCGGGAACACTCAAACACCCCTCTTGATAGAATACTTCTCCCTCTTTTTCCACAATCACAGGATTAATCAGCTCCAAAAGATCTTCTTTATACTGAATATCATCTTCTCTTGGAAGATTCACCAAAAGGGCTCTCTTTGCAACCCCTACTTGCACAGCAGCCAAACCAATGCCACCATATCCAAGCATGGTTTCATACATGGCGTCCAAAAGAGTGTGGAACTCTTTATCAAAGTTTTCCACCTCTTTTGAGATCTTTTTCAGCCTTTTATCTGGATAAGTTAAGACCTTTAGCATGCGACTACTTTTTGCTTCTATCTACGACCTCATCAATAACACCATACTCTTTTGCTTCATCAGCGCTTAAGAAAAAGTCTCTATCGGTGTCTCTCTCTATTGTTTTTAGAGGTTTGCCTGTATTTTTAGCAAGAACATCATTGAGAGTTGATTTGATTCTATTAATCTCATCTGCTTGAATACGAATATCACTGGCTTGCCCTTGAGCGCCACCTAGCGGTTGGTGGAGCATAATTCTAGCATTAGGAAGAGCATGTCTTTTTCCCTTGGCACCACAAGAGAGCAAAAAGGCTCCCATAGAGGCAGCTTGACCAATACAGATAGTGACCACATCGGGTTTAATGTAGTTCATTGTATCATAAATTGCCATGCCACTTGTAACCACACCCCCTGGAGAGTTAATGTAGAGGTAGATATCCTTAGTTGGATCTTCTGCTTCTAGGAAAAGCAGTTGAGAAACAATCGATGACGCTACTGCATCATT
>JAABTA010000251.1 GCA_011390075.1 Helicobacteraceae bacterium
CTATAACAAAAAGAACAGGAAAGATGGTTGAAAAATACTGTCTGCAGTACGGTTATGAAAATGATATTATTTACTCTCATCAAAAGATGGCACTTGGGGTTGGTGATGAAGAGATAGATTTTATGAAAAACCGTTATGAGGAGTTTAAAGAGCTTTTCCCAAATTTACAAGTTTGGGATAAAGAGACTCTCAAAACAAAAGAGCCAAAACTTGTTTATGAAACAGATGGCAGTGAAAGAAAAGATAATATTATAGGTGTGGGCTCAGAGGGAGAGTGGACTACGGTTGATTTTGGGAAAATGACAAAATCTTTAGTGGAAAATGCTAAAAAAGAGCCAGGCAAAACAGTGGATCTTTTTGTAAATTCTAAAGTAGAAGAGATTAAACATGCCAGTGAGGGTGGTTTTGAACTGCAAACTTCCAATGATGTTTATAGTGGGGATTGTGTTGTTGCCAATGCTGGAGCACACTCGCTCTTTTTAGCCCACAGAATGGGATATGGACTTGATTTTGGGTGTTTACCAATTGCAGGGAGTTTTTATCTAACAACTAAAAAGATCTTAAATGGCAAGGTCTATATGGTGCAAAACCCTAAGCTCCCATTTGCTGCGCTTCATGGGGATCCTGATGTTTTAGCTAACGGCTTTACACGCTTTGGACCCACTGCTCTTGCTTTGCCAAAGCTCGAGAGATACAAGCCAGATCTCTCCCTCTATAGTGACTTTTTTAAGACACTGCAATTTGATTCTACTATTGCTGGAATTTTATGGGATCTCTTTAAAGATAGCGAAATTAGAAACTATATTTTGAGAAACTTTATGTTTGAAGTGCCAGGAATTAATAAAAAGCTTTTTGTAGAAGATGCGAGAAAAATTGTTCCATCTTTGCAATTAGATGAGATTGAGTATGCAAAAGGTTTTGGTGGTGTTCGTCCACAAGTGCTGAACAAAACTGAGAAAAAACTGATGCTCGGTGAAGCCTCTGTAAACCCTGGAAATGGCATTATCTTTAATATGACCCCAAGTCCTGGGGCAACAAGCTGTTTGGGCAATGCAGAGAGAGATCTAAAACTTGTGATAGAGCACCTAGGAAAAACATTTTATGAAGAGAAGTTTAAAGAAGAACTAGAAGACTAATCTCTTTAATGAAGTCTCTCTTTTTCTCTATTTTTATAGCATCAGTAGTTTTTCTACTGGTGCTTTTTTTGTATCCAGAACAAACACTCACCCAAGCTGATATTGACCGTCTCAATCAAAAAAAGCAAGATCTCATCCAGAAAACTCATACTCTTTATGGATTTAACTATAATGTTCCTTTATATATTGAAGAGACAGATAAGCGAGTGTGGGGCGCTATGCTTTATAGCGGTGGTATGCCTCAAAAAATCGTCATCAACAAAGGCTACTACCTAGAAAATCCTGATTATGTGGTGAACTTTGTGCTCCCTCATGAGTGGGCTCATGTGGTAGCGAGACTGATCTATAAAACTTCCATTCGCTCTCATGGTGAAGAGTGGTTGGCCATTTGTAAAAGCTTGAGTGAGATTAGATGCGATGTTAGAGTGCAAGATGAGTTTGTAGCCGAAGAGAAAATCCGCTCCTCTTTGAGAGAGCTTTTAGGAGGTGAATAGTGTTTACTCAAGATGAATGGACGCAAGAAGAGCTCATAAACAATAGAGAGATCTTAAAACAAGAGGGTGTAGAGGTGGTTTTAGTAGATACTATCTTAAAACCTATAGAGGGAGCAAAATCCATTGTCTATAATCCCTTTGAGATGCAAGAGTATCCCAAAGGCACGGTTTTTGTCTTCTATTGCGATACAGGCAAAACAACACAAGAGAGACTCCCCTTTTTTAGATCCAAGCTTCCTGATTACAGATGCTTCTCTTTGCGGGGAGGAAGAGCTTACTGGAGGGCCTCTTTAAAATTTGAGTAATCTAGCCTCTGTCTAATCTTCTGTGGAGCAACTCCTCGATTAAAGTTGTGGCGTAGCTCCCTTTTGGGAGAAAAAACTTCAGCTCATACCAAGCTTTATCTTCGATGTAGTTATTGTGTTCAAACTCTGGAAAGATCCATGCAAATCTTCTGTCTCCATTGAGTGTAGAGATCTCATCGTACTCTTGTTCTATCTCCAAGGCTTTGCCTTCTGCCTTTTTTGTTTTGCCACTTAAGAGACCTGTGGGCACTCTGTCTTTATCAAGAAATTTTTGGCTCTCTTCTTGGGTGTTTTCTATATTAAAGAGTTTTCCATGGGGGTAGTGGCTAAAGAGATCTCCTTGAAAGATCTTAAAAAACTGCTTTTGTGCCTTTAGGTCTTGGATCGTCTGTTTGGTGTAACCTAGCTGGG
>JAABTA010000252.1 GCA_011390075.1 Helicobacteraceae bacterium
AAAAAAACAAGAACAAGCGATTTTAGAGACCCTGTTAAAAGTTGATGGAAAACGGATCTGGCTAAGAGATGTAGCCACTGTAGAAAAACACTACAGAAAAAGCAATACCCTTGCTAGCTTTAATTCTGAAAAGACCCTCACTATTAATGTGGCAAAAACAGAAAATGGCAACTCAATTGAGCTGGCAAAAACAATTAAAGAGGAGGTGCAAAAGCTTCAAGAGAAGTATCCTGATATTACAGCTGGCACCTTCTCGGATATCTCTGCCTTTATTAAAAATCGTTTAAATACAGTGATCTCTAATATTATGTTTGGGCTGGTGCTTGTTGGTTTTGTGATGTATCTTTTGGTAAATAAAAGAATCTCTTTTGTGGTTGTCCTTGGAATCCCTACCTCTTTTGTTATCTCTTTAATTTTTCTAGATTTTGGTGGCTATAGTATCAATATGATGAGCCTACTAGGGGCGCTTATTGCCATTGGTGTGATTGTTGATGACGCTATTATTGTTGCAGAAAACATTCAGAGGCATATCGAGGAGGGGCTCAGCCCAAAAGAGGCATCTATTAAGGGGACAAAAGAGGTGATAGCTCCTGTACTGACCGCTTCTTTAACCACTATCTTTGCCTTTTTGCCCATGCTTCTTATGACAGGAGAGATGGGAGAGTTTATCAAACTGATCCCCATCGCTATTACCGTTTTAATAGTAGCTTCTATTATTGAGTCATTTATCTTTTTGCCAATGCACTCAAGACACTTTTTAAAAGCAAAAGAGAAAGAGGTGGATTGGAGCAGGGTGACTAGGGCGTATAAAAAAGTTATTAGATGGCTGATACACAAAAGAAAAACCACAATTTTCACTTTTTGGGTTGTTGTGCCTTTGCTCACTGTAGGCGCCTTTTATATGACTGATTTTAAGATCTTTCCTGCATTTGATGGGGATCAGATGAATGTCAGCGGAAAACTGCCTGTAGATACCACACTAGAAGAGACCTACAAAGTTGCCACCGAATTAGAGGAGCAAATCTTAGATTTTAAAGAGGAGTACTCAATAGAGAGTATTACTACAATTTCTGGATTTAGAGTGGATACCCAAGGTCGTGGGGAGAATGGCTCTCATCTGTTTCATCTTTTTATAGATCTAAAAAAAGCCAAACCTGATAACTTTGTCTCAAAATATATCACTCCGTATCTCTCTTTTGACTACGAAAAAGAGGGTAGAGAAAGAGAGAAAAAATCTTTTCTAATAGAAAAAGAGCTCAGAGAACGACTCAAATCTTTTGAGCAAAAATATGATTTTGAGAATTTTGAGGTGAAAGGCGCAAGAGCTGGAGTGGTCAATATGCCTATAGAGATCTTTGTAGAATCAGACAATAAGCAAGCAGTGGATATCGCTATAAATAAAATTAGAAAATCCCTAGAGAGTATTCCTGGAGCCACAAGTATAGGGGATGATGCCAAGCTAGGAGTTGCCGAGCTCAAGCTTAAGATTAACCAATATGGGGAGTCTTTAGGAGTGAGCGAGACAGCCTTAGTAGGGGCTCTAGGGAGTTACTTTTTAGAATCAACACAGAGCAAAAGCTTTGATAAAGAGGGAGTTGTTGAGATTGTTATTCAAGAGAAAAGAAGAGATCTCTTAGAGACTTTAAAGCAGTTTCCTATTACCCTAGATGACAAAAGAGAGGTAGCCCTTAAAGATGTGGTGGAGTTTGTCCAGATCCAGTCTTATGAAAAAATTACCAAACAAGATGGAAAAAGGCGCAAGATGGTTTTTGCTGATGTGGAGAGTGACGCAACGGCAACAGAGATCTTAGCAAAACTAGAGCCTGTGATAGAGGAGCTTCAATCAAATAGTGAGATAGAGATTGTATTTGGAGGGGAAAAAGAGAAAAATCAACAACTCGCTCAAGAGATGGCTTTGGCATCTGTTATAGCGCTCTTTTTTATTTTTATCACGCTTCTTGTGATGTTTGACTCGTTGCGCTACTCTTTTATTGTACTCTCTGTAGTACCTCTTTCACTATTTGGGGCATTGGCTGGGCATATTGCTATGGGGCTTGATCTCTCTATGCCATCAATTATTGGTGCGTTAGGGCTTGCGGGAGTTGTGATTAATGACGGTATAATCATGCTTGACTTTTTACGAAAAACCAAAACAGTCAATGAGCTCTTAGAAAGAGCAAAGTTGCGACTTCGCCCTATTGTGCTAACATCTATTACAACATTAGCGGGGCTTGCAACACTTATATTTTTTCCGTCAGGACAAGCGGTGGTATTGCAACCACTGGCAGTCTCTTTAGGATTTGGGCTGTTTTGGGGAACAT